>JBLIKM010000169.1:0-3018 GCA_047636295.1 Methylophagaceae bacterium | reverse complement strand
AAATTGATCACACAGCAGCGTTCAAAAAAGCGCAACTCAGTAGCCAACTTGCTGCATTATATAACTCAGAATATCCATGGCGTGTATAACAAATAGCATCCATTGCGCTGTTAATTGTCACTGCTTTTAGGTTTTATTCTTTTTCTTCTGTAAGTTGTTCACGGATCGAAAGTAATTCTTGTCGCCTTTTGTCATCTGTTTGAGGGTATTCCATGTTGAGCGATTTAAACGTATCAAGAATAACCTCAGAAATAATTAATCGTGCGTTCTTTTTGTCATCGGCAGGCACTACATACCATGGTGCTCGCGCCGTGCTTGTTGCACTCAGGCATTGCTCGTAGGCATTCATATATTTATCCCAAGATTTGCATTCTTCAACATCCCCAGCACTAAATTTCCAGTTTTTATCTGGTTTGTCGATGCGGTCGAGAAAACGATCTCGTTGCTCTTCTTTAGATAAATGGAGAAAAAACTTAATGATTCGTGTGCTATTACGATACAGATGGTTCTCCATATCGACTATTGATTCATAGCGATCTGTCCAGACCGTTTTCTCGTCAACTAAGTTGTCTGGCAGGCCTTGGCTATGCAAAATTTCGGGATGTACACGAACGATCAAGACTTCTTCATAATAAGATCGGTTAAAAATACCGATCCGACCACGTTCAGGTAAACATCGGGAGGTACGCCATAAAAAGTCATGATCCAACTCGTTAGCACTAGGATGTTTGAAACTAAATACCTGACAGCCTTGCGGATTGATGCCCGACATAACGTGTCGAATTGCGCCATCTTTACCTGCAGCATCCATTGCTTGAAAGATCAGTAATACTGAATAGTCGTTTGAGGCATATTGAAGCTGTTGCAACTCACTCGTTCTTTCACCTGATGTTTTAGATGTTTACGATATTTCTTCTTTGAGCTGTACACGGGCTCTACCCGAGTAGGTCATTTATTGAGTTTGACTTTATCGCCTTGCTGAACTTGGAAATCTTTGATGTTGATTTTCATCTTATTATCCTGTGATCATTGGTAACGTGAGGACTGAGCATAAGTTTTTTTAGCCTTAAATGTTTTTCAGGGTAGAAATTTACCATGTGTGATTGATAGCAATTGAGCACAGTACGGTTTAAATTGAGACCAATCCACATTCATTTCAACGCAAACAAGTGTTGCGGGAAATAATCGGTCATCATTCGCCAGCTCGTGAGTGATGGACGCTGACACTAAATAGTCGACCAAATACTCTAATGAAGGGTTGTGGCCAACCAATAAAACTTTATGATTTAGTGGTGAACAGCCAGCTAACACTTTAAGTAAAGTATCAAGATTGGCTTGATACATCTGAGGAGCTATATGAATATTTTTCGGATCTATCGTTAACCTTCTAGAGACAATCTCAGTCGTCATCAAAGCGCGTTTTGCAGGCGAAGTCAGCACTGAATCGGGTTTAAGATCATGGGTACTCATCCATTGTCCTATCTTTTCGGCCTGATCTAATCCTGTATCTGTTAAAGAGCGGTCAAAATCAGAGCAATTGTTTTCACTAGAAGCTTTGCCATGTCTAAGCAGGTACAACTGATAATGATTATCATTAATTTTAGTCAACACAACACCTCATTGTCATTGGTAAAAATTCCCTTCAAGTATAGCCATAAATGTGCTGGATTTATTTAATTAATGTTAGGGGCAGTTGATGTTAAATTGGTTTTATTTATCTTGACGTTCAAGCGTTGCACAGCCAACAGTGGCTTGTTCAGAGGTTTCAACATAACACGCACCCATTTTATCTTTGCCTAAGATTCGACCATGGTTAAACCCGTGACTGTTACTAGAAACCCATGTAAATGATTTATTATCTGGATAAATCACGCCAAAAAAGTTTTTTGTGCCGTCAGGGTAGCTAAATGTGCCACGAAAACGACGGTCTTGTTGTTCGGTAATAGTGACAACTTTATTGTCCCACGTTTTATAGCCTTTAAGATCTGAAACGGTAAGGTTTTGACCTTTCCATATCCCTACCATATTAGGTATTTCGTTTGCTTGTACATAATTCAGATAATAATAGCAGCCTAAACCTGCAGTATTAATCAGCACCAGTAGCCATAAAATCAGTTGTGGAATAGCGATCCCTCTTTGTTTTTTTATCAGCATCATTTCTTCTATATCCATAACTAAACTTCCTCATTGATACTATAACTTGATTTCTTCAGCTAGTTTAGCGCCATAAATACTAGGTCAGCAAGCTTGATATTTACGCTGAGCTGCAACAATACACCAATCGTATGCAACCGATTATTAATGATGAATTGAAACGGACAGGACTTACTGGTGCAAGCGCGTAGCAGGTAAACAATTTATTCCCAATGAAAAGATGGCAAACTTAATTAAAGTTTTACAACGAATTTATCGTAACAAATCACGGTTTTTTGATTACCAAATTAACCAAGGTGCATTGAGTAATACTGATTGTGATGATAGGTTAGCGTTGCAGGGTAAGCTATTGGCTAACAGTTGTAAGTGGACCTAATCAACAATTCGCTGAACGATCATGACCAGTCCCAAACTTTCATTACAATTGAAGATGATGGTTCTGGCAGTTCCTCAAATCAGAGCGATACTATTGCCGGCGATCAATACGTGTCGACGAAGATATTCAAGGTAATGGACTAGGCCGCGCCATAGTGAAAAATAGCGCACAAATATATCCCTGTCCGTTACACTTAGAGCAGTCTGCTATTTTAGGTTGCTTGCCAATTAAATTAACGAGAATTTCGGTAAAACACATCATAACAACGAAGCATTTACAAGCAATCGAATTCATCAGCCAAGATAATTGGCAAGCGGCACATGAGTTAGTGCAACATGAACACGATGAACTTTCGTTCATGATCCATGGTTATTTACATCGTGAACAAGGCGATTTAAGTAATGCGAATTATTGGTATAACCGAGCAGGAAAAACCCAGCCTAACAATACGCCCGAGCAAGAACTTGAACGTTTATATCAACTAGCAA
>JBLIKM010000168.1:0-3176 GCA_047636295.1 Methylophagaceae bacterium | reverse complement strand
TAAGCCTTTAAGGTTTCTTGGAATTGTGACCAAATCCAGCGGTCGAAAACGCTAAGCGACATTTCGCCGCCATCACGACCGTTGTCGAATTCTTCAGTATTCATTAATACAAAACGGGTCGCATTCCAAATTTTGTTACAGAAATTGCGATAACCTTCAACTCGGCCCATATCAAAATTAATATCGCGACTGGTCGACGCCATTGCAGCAAAAGTGAAACGCAACGCGTCTGTTCCATAAGCATTGATGCCATCAGGAAATTGCTTTTCTGTCGCCTTGCCTATTTTGGCTGCCATCTTTGGCTGCATCATACCCGATGTGCGTTTTTCCATTAACGAGTCCAGATCAATGCCATCAATCAGGTCGATTGGGTCAAGCACATTGCCCTTTGATTTAGACATCTTATCGCCATTTTCATCACGAATAAGGCCAGTAATGTAAATGTCTTTAAAGGGGACTTTGCCGGTGAATTTTTTGGTCATCATGATCATTCTAGCAACCCAGAAAAAGATGATATCAAAGCCAGTAACTAACACAGAGCTTGGTACAAATGTTTCGAGTTCAGGCGTCTGCTTGGGCCATCCCATTGTTGCAAACGGCCATAGTGCAGATGAGAACCACGTATCTAAAACGTCTTCGTCCTGTCTCAAATTGACTGAAACTGGAATGTTGTTTTTTTCTCTTATTTCAGCTTCATTGCGTCCAACAAAGATATTATCTTCGTCGTCAAACCAAGCAGGAATGCGATGTCCCCACCACAATTGGCGTGAAATGCACCAATCTTGAATATTATTCATCCATTGATAGTAAGTCTTGTTCCAGTTTTCTGGTACAAATCGGATTTCACCATTCTCTACCGCTTCAATCGCCGGTTTTGCGAGTGACTCAACAGCAACATACCACTGATTAGTCAGATAGGGCTCAATGACAACACCTGATCGATCGCCCCTTGGAACTTTTAGTTTGTGCTCATCAATTTTGATCAACACGCCATCTTCTAGCAAGTCAGCGACAATTGCAGCTCGAGCATCAAAACGATCCATACCTTGATATTTGACTGGTGCAACGTCGTTCAACTTGGCGTCATCAGTCAATATATTAATGATATCTAGGTTATGACGCTTACCCATCTCATAGTCGTTGAAGTCATGTGCTGGGGTTATTTTAACGCAACCAGTACCAAACTCTTGGTCAACATAATCATCTGCGATAATAGGGATTTCTCTGCCGGTTAGTGGCAGTGTGATGGTCTTACCAATAAAACTAGCATAACGAGCATCATCTGGGTGAACCGCCACTGCTGTATCGCCTAGCATGGTTTCAGGACGCGTTGTCGCTACCACTAAATAGCCCGAACCATCCGTCAACGGATAACTCATATGCCACATATGGCCATTTTCTTCTTCGTTTATAACTTCTAAATCAGAAACTGCAGTGAGTAATGCTGGGTCCCAATTAACTAAACGTTTACCGCGGTAAATTAAGCCTTCTTCATGTAATTTGATGAACACTTCTTGCACAGCATCGGATAAATCATCATCCATCGTGAATACTTCACGCTCCCAATCCGGAGAGGTGCCTAAACGGCGCATTTGCTGAGTAATAGTGCCACCGGACTCCTCTTTCCATTCCCATATTTTTTTCACGAAACCATCACGACCTAAATCATGACGGGTTTTTCCTTCAGCATTTAATTTACGTTCGACCACCATTTGCGTTGCAATACCTGCGTGATCAGTACCACATTGCCAAAGTGTATTCTTGCCTTTCATACGATTATAACGGATCAAAGAATCCATAATGGTATGTTGAAACGCATGCCCCATATGCAGACTGCCTGTGACGTTTGGTGGTGGCAATAAAATACAATAAGGTTGACCTTCACCAGATGCTTTAAAATAGCCTTGTTGCTCCCACTTTGTGTAACAGTCTTTTTCAATATTGTGGGGGTCGAATGTCTTATCCATTAATTACTCTCGTTTATTTGATTAGCTGGGGTAAACTGCATAGTGCATCCCGCTAATTTATACTGCTTGTACCTTTCTCGTGCCTGCTGCTTTTGGGTTTCTTCAACAGGCACAAAATCAATAATATGTTGATATTGGCGATGGTTCTCTATCATGCTTTGCGATAGATTAATGAGCGTGTGACGGCTATTCAGCGCCTGTCCTAACCAGGTAATTTCAGCTGGGGTTCCTTGTTTCGGTCCCTCTCCTGCCAAATTATGCGGAATAAAACTATCGACTGGATGCTGCCAAACAAATTCGTCAACATCCTCCGCCTGCTGCTTGTCAGTGCACAATACAGCCGCCCATTTGCGTTTCTTTACGGTCTCTAATAGCAAGTGCGAACAGACTTTTAATATATCCTGATTAGCGTCTTTGCTATTCTCGTCTAATTGATAAAATGTCACGATTGGCATTATTGGCTACTTCCATCGCAAAGAGGAGAGTCTAGTTTTTCCCCTTCTTGGTTCACGACTCGAAATACACGCTGCAGAGCAGAGTCTTTTTTTAGTATTTGCTGGTTCAATTGAACAAGCAATAGATCACGTGAATGACGATAAGAACGGTTAATCATTAATCTTCACTAACTATCCCTGCTTTGTTAAATAAATATTGCGACAACATTGGCACGGGCCTTCCAGTTGCGCCTTTGCGAGCACCGCTTACCCAAGCTGTTCCAGCAATATCTAAGTGTGCCCAATTATACTTTTTAGTAAATCGAGACAAGAAACATGCGGCTGTAATTGTGCCTGCTGGTCTACCGCCCACATTCGCCATATCGGCAAAGGGGCTTTCAATCAACTCTTGATATTCATCCCAAAGCGGCAATCGCCAAGCTTTGTCAGAAGACTGCTCAGATGCATTAAGCAATTCATGCGATAACGGATTGTGATTGGTCAGTACTGCAGTTGCATGAGGTCCTAGCGCAATAACGCAAGCACCGGTTAATGTCGCAATATCAATAACAGCTTCAGGCTCAAATCGCTCAACATAGGTAAGCGCATCACACAATACCAACCTGCCTTCTGCGTCCGTATTTAGCACTTCAACCGTCTGCCCTGACATGGTGGTTAGAATATCACCAGGGCGATAGGCATTTGCATCTGGCATATTTTCACAGCCAGCAATCACACCAATAACATTGATCGGGAGATTTAGCCTAGCCACAGT
>JBLIKM010000167.1:0-3212 GCA_047636295.1 Methylophagaceae bacterium | reverse complement strand
CTGGACCGTTGTCACCATCTGATTAATATTCCAGCAAATACTGAATACAGTTCATTAAATTTAGCAGCAGCAGTACAAGTATTAGCCTATGAACTGAAGATGAGTTTTGATCCAACGATTGTTGTGGGTCGGATAGGTGAAGAACGTGAAGCGATAGATGCCAATGATCTGGAACATCTCTATGGTCATTTTGAACAGACATTAACGGCCATCGGTTTTCTGGATCCAGAAAATCCGCGTAACCTAATGCGCCGTTTACGCCGGTTATTTAATCGCGCAGAACTTGACCGAAATGAATTACAAATTTTGCATGGTATTTTACGCGCAGCAGAGATCAAAAGGGGAGAATAATGTCAGAAAAAGTCACGTTATGGCAGTTGATTAAGGAAGATATTTACTGTGTCTTTGACCGCGATCCTGCTGCGCGCAATGTATTTGAAATAATTACCACTTATCCTGGTGTACAAGCGGTGCAATGGCACCGATTAAGCCACTGGTTATGGCTACATAATCTGAAATGGCCAGCACGGTTTTTATCGACAATCAGCCGTTGGGTTACCGGTATTGAAATTCATCCAGCCGTTAAAATAGGTCGTCGTTTTTTTATTGATCATGGCATGGGTGTTGTTATTGGTGAAACGGCTGAAATTGGTGATGATTGCACCTTGTATCACGGTGTGACCTTAGGAGGAACGTCGTGGAAAGAAGGCAAACGTCATCCTACTTTAGGCAATAACGTAGTTGTGGGTGCTGGCGCAAAAGTATTGGGGCCAATTTGTGTGCACGATGGTGCTAGGATAGGATCTAATGCAGTGGTTGTTAAATCAGTATCAGCAGGTGATAGTGTGGTGGGCGTGCCTGGACGAGTAGTCAGTACCAAGTTATCTGAGGATGAAAAACAACGGCAGAAATTGGCTCAAGATGTGGGCTTTGATGCTTACGGCACATCAGGTGGCACCTTAGATCCTGTTGCTACTGCTATTCATGGATTAATAGAACATATACATGCCTTGGATAAACGAGTGGAATCGATGGCAAAAACGATTCATCAGCTGGGTGGTGAAGTTTCAAATGAAATTATGCCTGAATTAAATAATTGTGAATTAGACCGCGACCCGTCAGATACAGACCAGTCGGACACCAGCCAATCAGATAAAGATCAGCCAAACAATAAAAGTTGACTAAAATAGTCGGGTATGTGAAAATTCGCCCACATAAACATAAGGGTATTCTCATGCGATTAACGACTAAAGGCCGCTACGCGGTGACAGCTATGTTAGATTTAAGCTTGAATTATGGCCAAGGTTCAATAACCTTAGCGGATATTTCTGATCGCCAAGGTATCTCATTGTCGTATCTGGAACAATTATTCGCCCGCCTACGTAAACAAGAACTGGTCAGCAGCACACGCGGGCCTGGTGGTGGTTACCGTCTAAGTCGGACTGCTGATGAAATTAGCGTATTTGACGTTATAGCAGCCGTCGATGAAAAAGTAGATAGCACTGCATGTGGAGGTAAAAGCAATTGCCAAGGTGAAGAAGCCTGCTTAAGCCACGAATTATGGACCAGTTTAAGTGAACAAATTGCGCTTTATTTATCTGATATCTCTCTAGGACAGGTTGTTCGAAATCACCAGAATACTAAAAGTGGTGAAAAAGTAATCAGTTTTTCTGGCATGTAACTCACTGAATAATAATCCCATACTATTTTGTCGAATGGATGCTTGATGCTAAGCTAACATATTAGCTGATAACAGTAATCTGACAAGGTAGTGGCACATTGCGATAACAGCAATATAATACGCCAAACAATTAAGTCGACAAGCTAAGTAAGCCGTATATTATTTTATTAAAAGTAGGTAGATGTTGATAACTAGGTCTCTACAGGACTGACATAACATAATGTCTCAACACACTATCATTAGAACAAATACTATAATTAACTGTCTTATTAGTTAAAGGCGTCGATCGCGTTAAACAGTTTAAAGATATAGGAAATAAGATGATTAAATTAACAAAAACAGCAGTTGCACGAGTACATGACATGGTTGTTAAGCGTGGAACAGGCGTAGGTTTACGAATTGGTGTAACTAAAAGCGGTTGTTCAGGTTATAGCTACGCCTTAGATTATGCCGAAACGGTCGCGGATAATGATATTGTAATTGACCAAGATGGTGTAAAAGTGGTGGTCGACCAAGAAAGCATGCCGGTATTGGATGATTTGGTGTTGGATTTTGTCAAAGAAGGCGTCAATCAAAGTTTCAAGTTTAATAATCCCAATGTTGTGTCATCATGTGGCTGTGGGGAAAGTTTTAGTGTAACCAAATAAAGTGACGAAAAAGGTCACATAGTGACTTATATTGAAATGAATATTATCAATACTGTTTGTATCATCAAATAAATCAATAGCTTAAAAACTGGCATGACAACTGCTGTACAACTAACAAAGCAGCTCATTGCTTATTTACTCTAAACTTAAAAGGTATTTATTATGAAAAAAGTCCAACAAGGTTTTACATTAATCGAGTTAATGATCGTTATCGCGATTATCGGTATTTTGGCAGCGATTGCATTGCCTGCTTATCAAACTTATACTCTAAAAGCTAAGTTTACGGAAGTTGTATTAGCTACTAGTCCCGCTAAAATTGCTGTTGAAATAGGCAGACAAACAGGAGTTGCATTAGCAGATCTGGATGACGGTTCAAATGGTGTCATCGCGATTGCTGCGGGCTCTAGTACTTATGTAAGTACAGTCAGCACTACTAATGGTACCATTACGGCAACGGCAACAAGTGTTGAAGGTTTGAATGGTCAAACGTTTATTCTAACACCTAGCGCTAATGTTCCTGTAGTTTGGACTCAAACTGGTACTTGTGAAACCGATGGTATTTGCTAAAATGTAGCAATAACATTAGGCTAAGTCAGTTATATGACATGATCTAAGATTTAAAGCCTCGGTTTGTCCCGAGGCTTTTTTTTTGATCGATATTTTAAACATCAAGATTGAAGCTGTTATGACACGTATAAAAGCTACATTATCCCACCTTATTATAAGTAGTTTGATTGTCTTTGTGATGATATTGCTATGGTACTCCGCACCCAATTTTAGTGCATCGGCGGCTGGCATGGGCTTAAAATTGCCGCTAGTGTTGATTTGATACTAGGGCCATTATGAACATTCATCATATTTGACATAAGTAAATCTAAAAAGAT
>JBLIKM010000166.1:0-3212 GCA_047636295.1 Methylophagaceae bacterium | reverse complement strand
CAACATGAACACTCTGTTGCTGTCGAATTAGATACTCATCAGACTCTCACCACTAAATTATTGGTTGCTGCTGATGGTGGTCACTCAACCATCCGTCAGCTGCTTAAACTTGGCGCCTCGGAACACGATTACCAGCAAACAGCAATCACGGCTAATATCAGTACCGAACGTCCTCATAATGGCAAAGCATTTGAACGTTTTACCGATACAGGCCCCATTGCATTACTGCCAATGTCAGACAATCGCTGTAGTTTGGTTTGGATAGTCACTACAGGCGATGAAGTCGCGCTACTTAATGCCACTGAACACGATTTTTTAAACCAACTACAAGATCGTTTTGGTTATCGACTCGGTAAGTTTTTACGCGTGGGACAACGTCATCATTATCCCTTAAAACTGATACAGACTGATCAATCAGTACAACAGCGGATTGTATTGATTGGTAATGCTGCTCACAGCTTGCACCCTATCGCCGGACAAGGCTTTAATCTTGGCTTACGTGATGTCGCTGCATTAGCCGACGTTCTTGCCAATACTAATAAAGACTGCGGTGATGCTCGCGTATTACATGACTATCAACAATGGCGATTAGACGATCAAGATAGTGTTATCAAGGCAACCAGTAATCTAGTCAATTTATTTAGTAACAACAATCCCTTACTAGGCCATTTTCGTGGTGCCGCATTGAGCATAGTGGATGCCTTACCACCCGTTAAACATTATTTAGCACAAAAAAGTATGGGCCTAGATAGAAAACAACCACGACTAGCACGAGGTATTCCCTTATGAGTTCGCACTATGATGTCATTATTGTTGGCGGTGGCATGGTGGGCGCCACGCTTGCCGTAGCCTTAACCGAGCCATCAAACATCAAGGTAGCCTTGATCGAAGCACATCAAGCTGCTCCTATTGCAGAAAGCGATAAACCAGAATTACGTGTTACTGCCTTAACCCGTGCCAGCGAAATGTTACTGAAGAATTTAAACATCTGGCCGCAGTTAATAGCCAACCGAATAAGTCCCTTTACCGATATGAAAGTCTGGGAAACAGCCGCTAGTGCACTACATTTTGATAGTGCTGATATCGGCGAGCCCTTATTAGGTCACATCGTCGAAAATCGTCACTTGCAGCAAGCTTGTCTTGCTCGATGTAGCCAAATAGCTAATATTGATTTTCTCTGCCCAACAAGGCCGGCATCTCGTACTGCTAATACCGTTGTTTTAGAAGATGGTCGCGTATTAACAGCCGATTTAATTGTAGCTGCTGATGGCGCTCAATCGCCTTTACGCGAGTGGGCAGGTATTGCTAGTCGCGGTTGGGATTATCAACAAACCGCCGTAGTATGTACGGTAACGACTGAACAAGCCCATAATAAAACAGCCCGCCAACGTTTCCTAGCAGAAGGGCCATTAGCTTTTTTGCCTCTAGCTGATCCCCATCAATGTTCAATTGTTTGGTCAAACTCTACCGAAGAAGCTGAGTTACTTTGTCAGCTTGATGATGACCGTTTTAAACAGATATTGGGCAAAGCCTTTCAATCTGCCTTGGGTGACATTACTA
Organism: Methylophagaceae bacterium; assembly: GCA_047636295.1. Taxonomy (GTDB): domain Bacteria; phylum Pseudomonadota; class Gammaproteobacteria; order Nitrosococcales; family Methylophagaceae. Next base: position 1,652 of record JBLIKM010000166.1, on the reverse strand, counting down.
ATGTAAGCCAAAGAGCCAGCTTTCCACTCAAACTTCGACATGCCAACCATTATGTAGAACTGGGCTTTGCACTTGTAGGTGATGCCGCTCACACTATTCATCCCCTGGCAGGGCAAGGTGTGAATATTGGTTTATTAGATGTGGTAACCTTGGCTGAAATCGTAAAAGAAGCACACCGCAAAGGCCGTAATATTGGCAGTTTACATACACTTAATAAATATCAGCGTCGTCGTAAAGCCGACAATCTATCCATGCAACTGACCATGGATGCCTTTAAGCGCGTATTTGGTAGTGAATTACCACCTATTCGCTGGGTACGACGATTAGGGCTGCAAACTGTTAATAAACAGGATTTATTGAAGAATCTATTTATGCGTCAAGCATCAGGTTATCGTTTTGCCAACCCCACAGTAAACAAACGTTAGATATGTTTACAACGCAATAAAACCAACAACATAAAACATTGAATGCTTCAGCTTATTTAAGCCCTTTTGTCTATGTATTGCTAAACCCAATGCCGTATTTAGGGAAATATAGCAAAAGAAAATCAGCTAAATCTAATTGTATTAATTCAGACTTCATTTAATATGCTTAAAAGCACGATTTCGATACAGCTGGGCAGTCCCGCTTTGTGCCAAAACGACCACTCGTGTGGTATTTAACGCGCGCAATACCGAATGAAGAAGCTCAGCTTTTGGTTCTAGTTTGTTATGGTATAAAAGTATTCCATACCATGATTTGCCACTGGATGAACATGGGTAGACCCATAGTCATAGCCATATTTGTATAAAAATGATAACCCCATATCCTTCACAACCTTTTCAGGATGTGGCCTTTTCCATTCTGGTGGAGCGAGAGATAACTTTTTATATATGAGTCAGATGGAGTAATGAATTCTTTTTGGTAATGAATTCACCACTGGAATTAATCTTCGTTGATTAATGTATCTTCAGGCAGTACCTGCCACTCTGGTTCTTCAAATTCACCGATGATAACTATATCTACAAATTCAGTCTGCTCCTGAATTATCTTTCGTACTTTCTCAACTTGCTGAGTCTCCATCGTGTCTCTTTGTACTTTTGTTTCCCAGTTTGCAATAGCCAATAAAATATTTGGGTCGCCAATCTTCCGATGTAAGCTAGTACCTTGTGCGCCAGCTACTTGTTGTATTATTTTGCTTGCCCTAACCCAAGCATCAGCATATTGCTCCGCTTTGTAACCTGGCTTGATAAGAACTTCAAAAATGAAAAAATATTGGCCACCGCTTGCTGTGAAAAATAAAATATTAAGGCGTTGCTCGTAGCTCTCAGCTAATCTCAATCGCATCATGCAACACATAACTTCGTCAAAATATTTCGATTGGAATGCAGAAAAACTCTCAGCCGGACAGGTCGCTTAGTGCCAAATATAGTCTTTGAACCATAATAAACTTATACTTAGGTTGCTAAGGTTATGTGTTCTTTGCTTACGAATATTGTGCCAACATCATTAAATGATCACCGCTTCAACAAATTAGTGCTTTAGCTTTTAATTAAAATGCTAGCATAACGCAACTAAACAGATAAATCGGGCAACAAAAAAGCCGTAATGAACTTAAGCTACTGCGTTTTTAGCCTTACGACGTAAGCCCATGAAGCCCAATAATGCTGGAG
>JBLIKM010000165.1:0-3278 GCA_047636295.1 Methylophagaceae bacterium | reverse complement strand
ACAAAGCAGCGGTGAGCTCTTTTTATTAGAGGATGATACCGGACGTTGTGTTATCGATCCTGACAATGCTGATGTTATCGTCACTAATAAACGGTCATGGGAAAAAAATTCAAGCATTGCACCTAGACGCTATACTGAAGAATTGATCACAGAAAATGAACCGCTTTATGCTATAGGTTTATTTAAAACGATTGCTAATATTGAACGACAAAAATTAAAACAGCAAATCAGCCATTTATTACGTCATTGGAAACGCGAACAAAGTCAGTTATTAAATGAATTTGATCTTAACCGTGATGGCGAATTAAGTTTAATAGAGTGGCAACACGTCCAGTTAGCGGCCGAACAACAGGTAAAACGCGAACACGGTGAACGTGCAAAACAAGAGCAATTGAATGTGTTAAAACAGAGTGAGCATGCTGATCAAGTATTTATATTATCAACCGTGTCAGAAGAAGAATTGATTAAACATTATAAGTGGCGAACCATGCGTTATTTACTAGGATTTTTACTATGTGGTTGTCTCTTAATCTGGGCAATAAATATACGGTTGGAGTTATAAATGTCTGAACAAATGCAACATGTATTTGCTGAAGGCGGTCTATTATCGCAACATATCGAAGGCTATGCGCCGCGCCAACAGCAATTGGAAATGGCTGAAAAAATCCAGTCAACGTTAAGCGATAGTACAATATTGATCGCCGAAGCAGGAACGGGAACGGGCAAAACGTTTGCATATTTAGCGCCAGCAATTTTATCAGGACAAAAAGTATTTATTTCAACTGGTACTAAAAACCTACAAGACCAATTGTTTAGTCGCGATTTACCGACACTTAGAAAAGCACTTGCCGTGCCTTTTCGTGCCGCCTTATTAAAGGGGCGAAGTAATTACCTTTGTCATTATCGATTAGAAATGGCACAAAGTGACCCATTACAAAAGCGACATTATGATACCTTGCATAAGTTGACTGTGTGGGCAGGTAAAACAAAAAGTGGCGATTTAAGTGAAAGTGATTTGATGGAAGACAAATCACCCTTATGGCCCAAAGTAACCTCCACGATTGATAATTGCTTGGGACAAGAATGTCCCAGTTACAGTGATTGTTTTATTGCTGAAGCGCGTCGTAAAGCACAAGAAGCCGATATTGTGGTTATTAATCACCATTTATTGATGTCTGACATGGCTCTGAAGGCATCGGGACAGGGTGAGATTTTACCGAGTGCAGATGCTTATATTATTGATGAAGCACACCAACTGCCTGAGATAGCCACCCAGTTTTTGGGCAATCGTATTAGTAGTCATCAGATCCAAGAATTGTGTCGAGATAGCATCAGAGAAATGGAACAAGATGCTAATGATATGGCCAGCATCCGTGATTATGCTGACAAGCTTGATGCATCGCTACATGGCTTTAGAATGAGTATCGGTGAAACGGATAATCGCACGCCGTGGTTAACGGTGTTAGAAAAATTAGGTGTTAAAAATAAACTGGCTGATCTCGTAGAAAGTCTCAACGATCTTGCTCAGCAGCTAGAATTAGCCGCAGAGCGAGGTAAGGGCTTAGAACAATGTAATAGCCGCTGTAAAGAGCTAATGGCAACGCTGGAGTTCTTTGAACAAGAACATCAAGATGAGAATATGATTTTATGGGCAGATATTCATTCAACAGGGATTGTGCTGCATGCTACCCCTCACGATGTCAGTCAATATTTCCAAAAATGGATCGATGATAAACCTACCGCTTGGGTATTTACCTCGGCCACATTAACCGTTGCCGGTAAATTTAATAATTTTAGTCATCAATTGGGAATCGATGATGCTGAAACTATGATATGGCCCAGCCCATTTGATTATGCTCGCCAAAGTTTATTGTATATGCCCGCTATTCCTGTTGAACCCAGTCATGATGATTACACGACCCATATTATTGACATAGCTAAACAGTTAATCGACCACAGTCAAGGTCGAACTTTTATCCTTTTCACTAGCTATCGTGCAATGAATATTGTGGCTGAAGCTTTAAAAGATATTGATTATCCATTGATGGTCCAGGGCCGTGCAGCCAAATCAATTTTGTTAGATGAATTTCGTAGTCATGGCAATGCGGTGTTATTAGGTACCAACAGCTTTTGGGAAGGGGTGGATGTGCGCGGTGAAGCGTTATCCTGCGTTATTATCGACAAAATACCTTTTGCATCACCAGGTGATCCTATATTGCAGGCACGCATTGACGCCTTGCGAGAACGCGGCGGTAACCCCTTTGCGTCTATCCAAATTCCTGCGGCGGTTATTCAGCTCAAACAGGGGATTGGTCGCTTGATCCGTGATCCCAAAGATTTTGGCGTATTGGTATTATGTGACCCACGCTTTTTGACCAAACCTTATGGCAAGCTGTTTTTACGTAGTCTACCTGCAATGCCTATTACTCAAAAAATGGATGATGTAGTTGCTTTTTTTACAGATACAGTCTAACTAAAGATTTTCAAGATAGGCAAAAGCGGTGGTAAAGGCCGGTTCTTGAAATTGTTTTAAGCCAGTATCGCTAAAGCTCATTACAACCTCGCTGCGTTTTACGATATCTTTTATTTTCGAAGGTGAAATAAGTGAAACATCTATGTCATCAGCTAGTTGAAGGGCTGCCTCAAGTTTAAAACCGACGGAACCACCAACAAACTTGCCTCTTGTCATACGCTCACGAATAACGACATGTTCGACCTGATAATCGTGCATTAACTTGGCAAAATCAAATTGAAATTTACGTAGTTGTTCATTATCTGTAGCGTCATTAATCGTCAGTTTCTTCACTCGACATTCATGCAATGCATATAAACCGTCTTTCAGTGACATTAGACAGATAATGGCATCATTACCTTTTAATTCAACTCCACAAATTTTCATTTTTTATAATCCCACAAAATTTAAAATATGCGAGATATGTTACTCGATCTGAGCTTTTTTTACCGAGCCCTTTATTATTAAAAGGCTAATACTGCTGACTTTAACTACTGGCTAACAGCAGTGCGCTAGCCATAAATAATCTTTGGTGAGGTGAGCACAACAACGCTTAATATAAACACTTCTCGTATGATAATAATGGCGTCAATTAGCTAAGATATCGAACTACTGCCGATTTAAGATGCATAAAGATGATATTAAGATGATGGTATGAATTATAATCAACGGTTATTACAGCCAATGGACAGATTATCGACCCTATGAATATTATTGCTTTAGATACATGTACAGAGTCTTGTTCCGTCGCCTTGTTATACCAAGG
>JBLIKM010000164.1:0-3296 GCA_047636295.1 Methylophagaceae bacterium | reverse complement strand
TGACTAGTCTGAGATTTGTTCAGCATAACGGCCTCAGTGAAGAAACGATTAAAGAACTGGTAATCATGGATAACTTGGCAGTGCTTAGCATTAAAACAACACATCCAGAAATGTTAGAAAAATTATCCAAAGAGGCACAAGAGCTGTCAGGTTATCTTGATATGCCAGCACGAACACTTCTCGACTTACTATTTAAAAAAGGTGAACGCTTTCACAATGAAGCCGCTATATCAGTTGCCTATCATCGTGGATTGATTCACGATATTCAGCACGAAGCAGATGCCTATGCACGTCTCAGTGAGCGTGAACCAAAGTTAGATGTGTAACTAGGATATATACCTAGCTCCGGATTTTTAATCCTTCCACGTCCAAATTTAGGCTTGTTTCAAAAAAGTGATTTAGATCATTTCTTTACAATATAAATGATAATGGTTACTATTTGCATTAATCTTATATCTCAATTAATACTGAATACACCATGAAAATTGTTAGCTCATTATTCGCAGTGGCTTTCTTACTGCTAACCCAAACCGTAAATGCAGAGCCACAGCAGGTATTACAATTAATCGATTATGTGGCTGTAGACTATGAGGGTGCTGTTGAAAAAGGCCGGGTTATTAATGAAGTAGAATATGAAGAGATGCTTGATTTTTCTGCTGGTATAGCCCTGCAACTTGCCGCTTTGCCAGATAATGAAATGAAAATGGGATTAATTGAGCAAGGTCATACTTTAGGACTGTTGATTCACAATAAGGAAGCAGTGGTCAAAATTAGACAGTTGATCACAGATATGCGTCATAAAGTCATTAACAGCTATCAGGTGGCGGTTATCCCACAGACACAACCTGATCTAAAACGTGGTGCTGTGTTGTATGCCAATCAGTGTGCATCATGTCATGGTGCCAAAGGAGCAGGTGATGGCCTCGCATCTCTTGAAATGATACCGCCTCCTGTCAATTTTACTGATGAAGATCGTTATCAACAACGAACACTATATGGTTTGTATAACACAACGACACAAGGTGTTGAGGGCACAGGGATGCTGAGTTATCGCCAATTGAGTGATGAACAACGGTGGTCCTTAGCATTCTACGTGGGTAGTCTGGCGATTAAAACTACGGATAAAACGCAAGAGCTCAGCAATCATCCTCTGGCCGACATTGATAAATTAACGACCATAACACCTCACCAAGCAGCGATGTCATATGGAGAAAAAGGTGCATCAGTGATGGCCACTTTACGTTCTCATCCTGAATTAGTTTTTAACAAAAGATCCAATAAACTCGAGTTTGCCAAGAAAAAACTGGCAGAAGTCAGCACCAGTTATCAGAATAATAACCCTGAGCAAGCATATCAATATGCTGTAGAAGCATACCTTGATGGTTTTGAATTGATTGAGCAAAACATTAATACACTTGATAGCGGTTTAAAGCTTGAAATTGAATCGGCAATGACCGGCTTACGTAATAAAATTCGTGCCGGTGAACCCTTTGACAATATTGCAAAAGAAATCGTCTTTATTAATGCTAAATTGGATGTCGCAAGTGAATTACTGGGTACTAAAAGTTTGTCTGCTAGTGCAACATTTACTAGTGCTTTCTTTATTTTGTTACGAGAAGGACTGGAAGCGCTATTAGTGGTTACTGCCTTGCTTGCTTTTCTTGTACGTACCAAGCGAAAAGATGCCTTACCTTATATTCACTTTGGTTGGATCGGCGCAGTGGTACTCGGCCTTATGACCTGGTGGGCTTCCATTTCATTAATTGATATCTCGGGGGCCTCTCGAGAAATAACGGAAGGCGTGGCAGCTATTGTTGCCACGGTTATTCTACTTTATGTTGGTTTTTGGATGCACGATAAAAGCAGTGCGGCCAAATGGAAAAAGTTTATCGATGATAGTATGCATAAAGCCATGTCATCCGGCACCTTATGGACCTTGACTGGACTGTCATTTATTGCTGTTTACCGCGAAGCCTTTGAGACAATTCTATTTTATCAAGCGTTATGGGTACAAACAGGCGAGGCAGGTCACAGTATGGCTTTCGGTGGCTTTCTGACTGCTGTAGCGGTGCTTGCGGTAATTAGCTTGCTCATTATGCGCTATAGCGTTCGCTTGCCATTGAGACAGTTTTTTTCAGTCACAGGTGGACTGATGTTTGTGCTTGCAATCATCTTTGCGGGTAAAGGTATTGCCGCACTTCAAGAAGCGGGTTTGATTGTATCCAACCCCGTTGCATTTATTCGCGTAGATTTACTCGGTATCTATCCAAACGCACAAGGATTATTACTACAACTTAGTCTGATTATTATTGCCGTTATTTTATGGAATAAAAAAACCAAAAAAGCGTAAATAAAAATAAGGGATGAATCAGCTTTTTCTTTTAAAAAGCTAATTAGCCTGTCTTATCAAAGTAATAACAAGCTCTTAGGCGTCATTTTAACTACACGGGCTCCTAAGAGCTGTAATGATAATAGCCGTAATGAACATCTTATCCATGCGAGCTATCCATACCATATAAATGGCCAAGTGATGGCGCCGCCCCTAGTTTACAATCTTTAACTAGCGCTTCTATTTTAATATTGTCATCTCATCAATCTTATTATTATGATAATTATCAGATGAGGTATCAGCCTTAATAGTTGTAACAATATACTGACTTCTACCTCTCTATTGTCACTGAAACTGATTTTATCCTAGCAGAGGAAACATGGCTTACTTGGGAATGATTTTTCTTTTGTTTGCCAATATGGCTGTTGATTTTAGTAGTGATGAAATACAGACAATGGTAATTGAGCTATACTCGTCAGAAGGCTGTAGTACTTGTCAGCCTGCCGATAAGTAGTTCTCGACATTGAAAGATAAACCAACCCTATTTAAAGGCATTATCCCGATAGCATTTCATGTCGATTATTGGGACCAATTAGGCTGGGAAGACCGATGGGCTCAAGCAGGATTTTCCAATAGACAACGCCAATTAAAAAGGCAGAAGCTCCTTTCTCAAGTGTATACACCTGGTGTCGTAGTGATGAGTCAGGAATGGCGAGACTGGGATACAAGGCCACAACCACCTACGGTAAAACCTATTAAAACAAGCGTATTATCTGCACAACTTAACGGACAGCAGTTGGCCGTTAACTATTCTGAACAAGGTGATTATGTGTTAAATATTGCCTAGCCTAGCCTAGCCTGGTATGGGATTAGTGAGCAGGGTTTCTGCAGGAGAAAACCGCTACCGAAAATTAGCCCATGACTTTGTGGTACTCAATCACCTCAAACACAAAGGTAGTTGAAACTG
>JBLIKM010000163.1:0-3298 GCA_047636295.1 Methylophagaceae bacterium | reverse complement strand
CAAGTCTATTTTCAGCCGAAGCCTATGATCGTTTATTTTCATCGATCCGTGCCTTAATTCCATTAAGTCCTCATGCCGAAATTACGCTGGAAGCGAATCCAGGTACCTTTGAAGCACAGCGTTTTGCCGACTATCGGGATTTAGGAATTAATCGTTTATCGATTGGCGTTCAGAGTTTTAATGATCAATCACTTACTGCTTTAGGCCGAATTCATGACAGTAAACAAGCCATCAAGGCCATTGAGACAGCCCATAAAGTGGGTTTTGATAATTTTAATTTGGATCTTATGTTTGGCTTACCACACCAAACTGAGGAAACAGCACGACATGATGTTGCCACTGCGATAGCACTCGAACCTAGCCATATTTCCTATTATCAACTAACCCTTGAACCTAACACCTTGTTTTATCAAAACCCGCCTACCTTGCCTGATGAAGATCCGATCATTGACTGGCAGATCGCAAATCAACAACAGCTTGCAAAAGCTGGCTACCAGCAATATGAAGTATCTGCTTACGCTAAAGATAAAAAACGCTGCCAACATAATCTCAATTATTGGCATTTTGGTGACTATTTAGGCATTGGTGCGGGTGCTCATGGCAAAATAACCGATGCAGCGAAACAAACAATTACCCGTCGTTCTAAACAAAAACAGCCCCAAGCGTTTATTGATACCGCGGGTACTCCCGCAGTAATATTAACGGAAGAAGTCATCAATAAAGCAGATATTGGTTTTGAGTTTATGTTGAATGCTTTACGACTGACGGATGGTTTTCCTACTCCGTTATTTTATCAACATGCCGGCTTACCTATTTCTCATATCGACAAAGCCTTACAATATGCTGAGCAACAAGGATTATTAACCAGGGATATCCACCTTATTCGTCCGACAGAAAAAGGCCAACGTTATCTTAATGTTCTGATTGAGCTATTCTTACCGGAATAGTATGCTATCTCAATTATCGAAAGGAGTTCTGCCCATGAAAAAATGTACTTTTACCTTATTTGCTTGCATATTGTTATCGGCAACATCGCTCAGCCAAGCGGAAGTCATTTCTATCGCTGATCATGCTCATCAGGTAGCCAATAGTCCCGAAGGCGTATTACGGCCGACACAGGGTATGTCTATGACCCTTGTAGAACAAAAATTTGGTCAGGCTGAGCAAAAAATCGCCGCCGTCGGCCAACCACCAATCGCTCGCTGGATCTATCAAGATTTTGTGGTGTTTTTTGAAAATAATTTAGTGATACATTCAGTTGTGCCATCAAAGTAATGAAACTCCTTTCCGTCAATGTCTCACTCCCTGTTGAGATTGACTATAACAACAGTCGAATTTCAACCAGTATTTTTAAGAAGCCAGTTACAGGCACGGTGGCTGTTCGCAAGTTTAATTTAGCGAGTGACCAACAAGTCGATTTAGAAAACCACGGTGGTGGTCACAAGGCGGTTTATGCTTTTGCTGCCGAGCAGTATGATTATTGGCGACACGCACTTAATAGACCGGAACTACACTACGGTCAATTTGGTGAAAACCTCACCATTAATGGTTTAGATGAAGCTTCATTATGTATTGGTGATCAAATACAGATCGGCGATTGTATTTTAGAGGCTACCCAACCTAGAGTGCCTTGTTTCAAGCTTGGCATCGCTTTAGCACTAGAAACCATGCCCGAGCAGTTTATTGAGCATGCTCACACTGGTATATATTTTAAAGTACTCAAGATGGCTTCGATTACTGCAGGTGATAGCGTGATGCGTATTTATCAGCATCCGCATCAATTAGCCGTAAAAACCTTATTTAACGCTTATTTTGATCCGCATTTTATCAATGCTGAAAATGTCATGCAAACGGCTGCTGAAACCTATGAATTATCGGATGAATGGCGTGAGAAAGTTTTAGCTCGACTAGTTTAGATTAAGGCTTAGCTTTCAATACCAAGAAATCGTCGTAAGGCCCACTTAGGAAGAGTGCCCACTCGGGCGTGATGCAAGGAATCTGACTCAATGACTATCAACACCAAAACAGTGACTAATGTCGGTAAGATGCCAAAACCTCCAATCAGGCCATAGACAGCTTCTTTCATCAGACTCAGGTGCTGATTAGCTAACCAGCCCAACAATGCTACCGAGCTTAGTAATAACAAAGCATAGGTAAATAAAAGGCTCCAACGCCGTGCAATTTGCCAATGAATATAAATAAACTGACTGTCTTCTCGTTTTACTTTGCTGGCTCGGTAAAATGTATAGGCCAGCGCCATAAGTGAAAACACCGGTACTAACACCATAAAATACAGGTACTGCGGACCGAAGGTCGAGATCCCAGTAAACAACAAGATATGATTCATAATCAAGTTGCTTAAGAAAATATCATGCGGCATTTTTGCCGCTTTTATTTCCGCCTCATTAGGTTCTATAAAATCGCCCTGGTTCATTTCCATTGCCATTATCGAGCCATGTTGCCTAAAATAGCATCACGTACAGCATCAAGATTCGCATCCACTTTAATAAGAGGCGATGAGCTTTGTTTAATTGCGATATCAGGATCTTTCAAACCATGTCCTGTCAACGTACACACGACAACACTGCCTTCAGGAATTTTTCCCGATTGAATATCTCTAATTGCACCGGCTAATGATGTAGCGGAAGCAGGTTCACAAAAAATACCTTCTTTTTCAGCTAATAATTTTTGTGCAACTAAGATCGTATCATCGTCACACTCATCGAACCAACCTTCTGATTCTTCTTTGACTTTCCACGCCATATCCCAGCTTTGTGGATGACCGATACGTATTGCCGTTGCCACTGTTTCAGGATCATCAACCATTTTTCCACGCATAAATGGCGCACTGCCTGATGCTTGATAACCGACCATTTTAGGGCGACTACTAATAACGGCATCTTTGGTAAATTTACACTCCCCATGGCAAAGTGAACATGAATCAGTAACGTGGTCGCCACATTTTGATGCGTATTCACTATAACCAATCCAATGCGCAGTGATATTACCGGCATTACCCACTGGCAAGCAATGATAATCAGGAGCGCGGCCTAATTCTTCAACAATTTCGAATGCCGCTGTTTTTTGGCCTTGCAGACGATAAGGGTTGATTGAGTTAACAATGGTCACAGGCGCATGCTCAGCAACATCTTTCACTAATTGCATGCCTTCATCAAAGTTACCTTTGATTTGAATAACAACCGCATTATGCATCATCGCTTGCGCTAGTTTACCTAAGGCAATTTTGCCATCAGGAATTAATACAAACGCTGTAATACCTGCACGTGCAGCGTAAGCT
>JBLIKM010000162.1:0-3314 GCA_047636295.1 Methylophagaceae bacterium | reverse complement strand
TGATGGCTTGAAACTCACGTTCGCGACCTTGTTTAGCACTGCCACCCGCCGAGTCCCCTTCTACCAAAAACAATTCTGTTCGTGTTACATCTTGTGATGAACAATCAGATAATTTACCGGGTAATGTAGGGCCTGCTTGCACGCGTTTACGAATGACTTTTTTGGCTTGTTTCAACCGTGACTGTGCACTATTTATCGCTAATTCAGCAATTTTCTCACCATCTTCTACATGGTGATTTAGCCATAAGCTAAAGGCATCTTTTACTGCACCTGATACTAAGCCGGCACAGTGTCTTGATGATAATCGCTCTTTAGTTTGACCTGAAAATTGTGGATCTTGCAGTTTGACCGATAACACATAACAACACTGTCCCCAGACATCTTCTGGAGACAGTTTAACTCCGCGTGGCAATAAACTACGGAATTCACAAAACTCACGCAAGGCATCCAATAAACCGGTTCGCAAACCATTTACATGGGTGCCGCCTTGCGCAGTTGGAATAAGATTAACATAACTTTCCGCCAGTTCTTCGCCCTGTTCCTGCTGCCACATCAGCGCCCAGTCGACTTCCTCCTTATCACCGACACTATGCCCGACAAAAGGTTGGGCGGGTACACAAGGTTGATCCGTCATCATCGTTGATAGATAACTATTCAAGCCATCTTCATAACACCAACGATCTTCTTTTCTCTCTTCCGTTGATAGATCGGTAAACGTGACGACTAAACCGGGACATAATACTGCTTTAGCTCGCAAAACATGGCGTAAACGAGAGACTAAAAACTTAGGGAACTCAAAATAAGATACATCGGGCCAAAAACGCACCGTGGTACCGGTATTACGTTTACCTACTGAGCCTATTTCAGTTAAATCCTCAACTTTGAGTCCATGCTCAAAAGCAATCGCATACTCAATTGCATTGCGGCGAATTTTTACTTCTAACCGCGTTGACAGCGCATTAACAACCGAGACACCTACACCATGCAAACCACCTGAAAATTGGTAGTTTTTATTAGAAAATTTACCACCCGCATGCAAACGCGTCAGGATCACTTCAACACCAGGTACACCTTCTTCGGGATGAATATCCACCGGCATGCCACGGCCATCATCAATCACTTCTATAGAATTATCGGCATGTAAAATAACTTGCACCTGCCGCGCATGACCCGCGACAGCCTCATCAATACTATTATCAATGACTTCTTGTGCCAAATGGTTAGGCCGTGTGGTGTCGGTATACATGCCCGGTCGTTTTTGTACTGGCTCTAAGCCCGTTAGAACCTCAATCGCCGAAGCATTATATTCATTAGTCATCAGGGTAACTTCTTAATTATTTTGTACGGAAGAGTAGCAGGATAAAAGGCCATCTTACAAGAATGATAGCTAGAAGTTTTGCTCATTAGCGATAAAGCTAATAATTGACAGCTTTTATTTATATGATAACATTTGGTATATTAGAGTTTACTAATTTAAGGTGTCACTATGAATATTGACGCTTCGTTTTTGCTTTTGCCGGCAGTGCTATTTTAATCAGTCTATTGTTGGCTCATTTTCATCATTCCTACTGGTTGCGGTTTACTGCTTTTGTCGGGGCCAATATTATACAGGCGGCTTTTACAGGTTTTTGCCCGCTAGCGAAGATTCTCAAAAAAACGGGACTTAAAGCAGGCAATGCCTTTAACTAAAGACTTCCGCTGATGCCATCATACTCTAAAGATTGTTGTCATCTTGACTCAGTAATACCGATAGATACTCCCAATCAAAATAAGGGCCGGGATCTGTTTTCCTATCTGGCGCGATATGCTGATGGCCTATTATAGAGTTGGGCGTTATTTTAGGATACGTTCGACATAGACACTGAATCACATCAATTAAAGCCAAATATTGTTGTTGTTCAAAGGTTTGTAGATCACAGCCTTCTAACTCAATACCAATGGTAAAATCATTACAACGCTCTTTACCTTGCCAACACGATTCACCTGCATGCCAAGCACGATGTTCAAAAGGCACATACTGAATGATTTCACCATCGCGCCGAATCAACACATGCGCAGATACCTTCACGTCAGCAATTTTCTCGAAATAAGGGTGGGCATTTGGGTTTAATTTATTTAAAAATAAATCATCAATCCAACCACCACCAAATTCACCAGGCGGCAAACTGATATTGTGAATCACAATACCGCTAATATCGTTACTATCTGGTCGGAGATCTTGATTTGGCGACGAACGATAGTTAATACCGTTCAGTAAACCATCCTGGCAAACTAGTTGAGCGCTATTTTCTAATGCCATGTAATACCATTCTCGTTAGACTCACTACGCCAACCAATTTACCATTATCCATCACGGGCGCTCTAGATAAATTCAATCGCTCAAATAAACGAGCGCAATAACGAATATTCATTGCAGCATCAACCGAAATAATTGGCTTAGTCATTATTTCATATACATTCACCCGATCAGGCGACTTATTTAATGACAGGACATGGTAAGCAATATCTGAAATAAACACCACGCCATATTCATCATCATCATGCCTTTTATCAACGATCAACATCTTGTTTTTAACATGTTCCATTTGTTGCAAAGCATTAGTAATCGTAGTCATTCCACTAATAATATCGATATTACGCCGCATAACATCACGAACTCGAACAATGTCTTTCTGATTCATATTAAAGCTCCTCCTCTACAATATTTTGCAATGTTTGGATCTGATGGGAGACACCCACAGCATCTTCAACATCGATTTGAATAGCAATACCTGTTCCTGGTTTTTTATCAAATTCGCCAGCCTGTTCTATCGTTTCTAATATAGGTCGACTTAAATGCTCTTCGACTAAAAATAAGATGACATCGCGCGGCGTTTCAAGACTTAAGCCAAAAAACGTTTTACTTTTTTCCAGCCCCTCACCACGGGCATTGTTAATGATAGTCGAACCTGTAGCACCCGCATCGCGGGCAGCCTTCATCACTGCATCTGTTTTAGCATCCTCAACAAAACATATAATTAATTTGAAATGCATTAGTCATCTTCCTTATTGTGTTTATTTTTTTGTCTTTTTTTACGCCATTCTGATAATTGTGCATAGGTCATAACACTGATAATGGGAAACAGGCTAGCAAAAGCAATCAAGCCAAAACCATCTAATAACGGGCTTCGTCCTGGTATGGTTGATGCCAGACCCAGCCCGAGTGCCGCCACTAATGGTACGGTTACGGTAGATGTTGTCACCCCACCGGAATCATAGGCAAGGGCAATAATCAATTTAGGTGCATAGAAGGTTTGAATAATCACCACGATATA
>JBLIKM010000161.1:0-3314 GCA_047636295.1 Methylophagaceae bacterium | reverse complement strand
CGTTACAATGGTTATTATTTGATAGTTAACACATCAATAAACCATTGGCGAATATCTGCTATCTGCTGACGGCATACTGAGTGTTCCATCGGGTAGCTTTTTAAGTCTACTGAATAGCCCTTTGCAGTAAGTAAGTCAGAACTATCGGTAGCTAAGCGAAATGGCACAATAGGATCGTGGTCACCATGATGAATCGCAATCGGCAAATGCTGATTGGCTGGGTGAAATGTAATTGTGTCCTTAGTCGCAAAATAGGTTGATAAGGCCAGGAGTCCGGCTAGTTTTTGTGGAAAAGCTAATGCTGTTTCAAATGCAACAGCACCACCTTGAGAAAAACCCGCAATGATAATTCGCTCGCTATTAATACCACGTTCTATTTCATGATGAATAAAAGCGATAATGGCATCGACGGATTTATTCAGTTGAACCTGATCCACTTTACGTTCAATACTTATTTCTAAAATGTCGTACCAAGCGGGCATTACCATGCCATTATTGATGGTGACAGGCAAAGAAGGGGCGTGTGGGAAAATAAAGCGAATAGCCGATTTTTTAGGCAAATCAAGCTGAGCGACAATCGGTTCAAAATCATGACCATCGGCACCTAAACCATGCAGCCAGATAACTGAGGCATCTGGATTCGACTGGGTTTCAACTTCAATATGCGGTAATAATTCGGTCATTGTATTGCTCAATAAATGGGTTTAATAGTTGACATAGTGTAACCAATGAGGTCAAGAAAATGCAGTATAAATATAGCTATTACTTAATAGGCGTGTTTCTGCCGACAGGTCAGCAATTAAATTTAGTCTCACCAGTGCTACTATAGCGGCACATTATCACTTGCCAAAGACACAACCAAGATGAGCCTCTTAGTATTACAAATAATTATCAAGCAATGGGATAAAAGCCAACGTACACCACAGCACGTTGAGGAGCGAGCTAAAATACCCGATCACTATCCAATAACATTTCCACCTGCTTTTTATTTATTTGAGAAGCAATGCGTGATCGATCCGCATGGTGATGACCTGTTGGGAAATCGACTAAACTATTCTCAGTCTGAGAATGACACGATACAGTTTGATCGTTATCGCGTTAATATAAGTAATAAAATACTTCAGTACATCGGACAAGCTGATTCTGAAGCCGAACCTCGCACGATAGGCTCCTTAGATAATACCTGGCTCCAGTGTAAGTATGATTGGCGATATGGCGTCGATGAAGGCGGGTTTTATTATTGGTTATATGAAGAGATCACGCTAAATGCCATTTATGTCAATGATTTAAAAGAAGACATCTTTATGAAATCTAAACCCGTTCATGTAGTGATGCTTTGATTTAATAATGGAATGTTTTGTGTTGAACTGATAGACGTTTATTAATCGTGTGCCTGTTTTATTGTGTCATTTTTTTGATTTAAGGTGTTGATATCAGGTAAAATTAATATCGCTCGTACTACTAATAAATAAGGGCAATATAATGAAACACATAACTTTACTTCTTTTAGTCTTAGTATTTAGTTCAGCAAGCAGTGGTGAAGAACTAGAACGTTCAGCAATCACAACGTGTGCTTATCAGGCTGGTACTGCCCGTGAAATTCAAAATATTCGTCAAATTGAAGGTGATGATTGGCCACAATTTGAGCAGAAAATTAAGAAAATATACAAAGATACGCAAGGACGTTATGACTTGCTTGCAATAGGTAAAATAGTTTATCTAGAACCGTTAAATAGTTTGCCTGAAACGGTGCATGAGCATACCTTCTCTAGTTGTGTTAAACATATACAAGGTACGGATAAATCAGCTTAGGCATTTTGGTTCGATTAGGAAGGAAAGTGATCTTTCAATACGTTCTGATGTGTAATAAAACAATGCCAAAACAAGGGCTGAGTCAACAGAGTAATGATAAGACAACGGAAAATTATTCATGTTGATATGGATGCCTTTTTTGCTGCAGTTGAGCAACGTGACCATCCTGACTATAAAGGAAAACCATTAATCGTTGGTGGTCAACCTAATAGCAGAGGTGTTGTCGCCGCCTGTAGTTATGAAGCTAGAAAATTTGGCATACATTCTGCCATGCCAAGCTCTCGCGCCTATCGACTCTGTCCTGAAGCTATCTTCGTACCACCTCGATTTGAAGCCTATCGTGAGGTATCAGCTCAGATCAGAGCGATATTCTGGCGTTATGCCTCAGAGGTTGAGCCATTATCACTCGACGAAGCGTATTTAGATGTGACTTATACCGGTGACTTTGATGGATCAGCGACCTTAATTGCACAAGCGATCAAAGCCGATATAATAGCAGCAACAAATCTTACGGCTTCAGCAGGTATTTCATACAATAAATTTCTCGCCAAAATTGCTTCGGATATGAATAAACCTAATGGTTTATATGTGATAAAACCTGAACAAGGTCACGCCTTTGTTGCCGACTTAGCAATCGGAAAATTTCACGGCATTGGCCCCGTTACCGAAGGTAAGATGAAAAAAATTGGTATTAAAATAGGCAAAGATTTGCGCCAAAAGTCGCTCAAGGAATTAGTTGATATTTTTGGTAAGTCTGGACAGTATTATTTCAATATTGCCCGAGCGATTGACGAACGACCAGTACTTAGCCAACGCGAACGAAAATCACTCGGCAAAGAAATAACCTTTGCTCAAGATGTCGTATCCCTTGAAGAATTAACAAGTAAGTTAAATGCATTAGCGCAACAAGTGTTTAATAGTTTGGCTGAACAAAATTTGCAGGCAAGAACGCTGACTGTAAAAGTAAAATATGCCAATTTCCAACAAATTACCAGAGCGCATACAGTAGAACATGTTGTTGATATGGAAAGTTTAAAACAACTTATACCACTATTATTAACACGTACCGAAGTAGGACACAAAGCAGTTAGATTAGTGGGTTTAAGTTTAAGTGGGTTTAATGATCCCAGCGCTGAAATAACTCAACCAGAGCTTGATTTGGAGTTAAGTAATATTTTTTAGTTTAGTTGACATGAGTTAGAGATAAAAGGCTATTTATTTGCAAACTTTATAGCGCCCGAATGCCAGCTAGGTGAATACTTAAGCGCATCAATTACTTGTTCAGGCTCCTCTACAAAACGCCACATGTCTAGGTGTTTAATATCCATAAACTTTTCCTCAATACTCTGATTTAGCATATCTTTTAATGGTTTGTAATAATTGTCAGTATTGAGAATAACGATAGGTTTAGTAAATTGACCTAAGCGCTTTAAAGTAATCGCTTCAAGCAATTCTTCTAGTGTTCCACAGCCACCTGGCAGGGCAACCAAACCATCGATATC
>JBLIKM010000160.1:0-3369 GCA_047636295.1 Methylophagaceae bacterium | reverse complement strand
AATATCACACTAGGTATATATGCGCCATTGTTGAGTGATGCATACTGGGTAGGCAGTGATGTAATCTATATCCGAATAGATAAGCCGCACCCGAAGGCAAAGCTATATAAAAACTTAGGATAACGTTGATTAACACTTAACGTTAACTTTTCCCTGACTTATTATCGAATTACAGCTAAATTCTATTCTTCGATGTATTACGCGCTCTGGTATGATCTAGCGTTTTTACAGCGGTATTTACTCATGGCCAGCGATAGTTTTTCTTCACTTTCAATTTCGGCCGAACAAATAGCCAACTTGGACTCACTTGGCTACAAGAAAATGACGCCGATCCAAGCGCAAAGTTTGCCGCATGTACTTAAAGGTAAGGATCTGATTGCTAAGGCAAAAACGGGCAGTGGTAAGACGGCCGCTTTTGGCATAGGCATCATTAATCACATTAATCCCCGCTTTTTTGGTATACAAGCCTTGGTGATTTGTCCCACCCGCGAGTTGGCAGATCAAGTGGGAAAAGAAATCCGCAGATTAGCGCGCGCTGTGCCTAATATAAAATTGGTATTATTGTGCGGTGGTAAACCATTAGGCCCACAGATTGGTTCACTTGAACATGGTGCACATATCGTTGTTGGTACACCTGGTCGTCTGCAAGACCACCTTACTAAGGGCACACTTAAACTTAATGGTTTAAAAGCGCTTGTACTCGATGAAGCAGACCGTATGCTAGATATGGGTTTTGCTGAAGTGATGCAAGATATCATTTCATACACCCCTAAATCTCGTCAAACCATGTTGTTTTCAGCCACCTATCCTGACACGATTAAACAGATGAGTCGTTCTATACAGCGTGATCCTGTCACTGTTACCGTTGAAGCCGAGCATAAAGAAAGCGTTATCGAACAATTGTTTTATGAAGTCAAAAAGCATGAGCGTAATAGTACCTTATTAGCTTTATTTGAGCACTATAAGCCTGAAACAACCATTGTATTTTGTCATACCAAAATTCAATGTGATGACGTTGCTAGTATGCTGCGAGATAATAAGATTGAGGCATTAGCGATTCATGGCGATCTTGATCAACGCGAACGCGATAAAGTCTTAGTACGATTTGCCAATAATAGTTGTTCGGTT
The DNA here is from genome assembly GCA_047636295.1 of Methylophagaceae bacterium. Lineage (GTDB taxonomy): Bacteria > Pseudomonadota > Gammaproteobacteria > Nitrosococcales > Methylophagaceae. Next base: position 2,241 of record JBLIKM010000160.1, on the reverse strand, counting down.
CTAGTGGGGACTGATGTCGCAGCACGTGGCCTAGATATTAAAGCCTTAGCAGCGGTTATAAATTATGAATTGCCTCGTGATCCAGAAATTTTTATTCATCGAATTGGCCGTACAGGTAGGGCAGGCGAAAAAGGTTTGGCATTGAGTATTTATACACCGTCAGACGTAATGCGTTTGAATGCGATTGAAAAATATCAGAAAAAACCGTGTATTTCCGATGTGCCAGAATCACTTGATCGCGATCCTCATTTTAGCTTAGTGCCGCCGATGGTGACGATTCAATTAGATGGTGGTCGTAAGAGTAAAATTCGTCCCGGTGATATTTTAGGTGCATTAACCGGAGATGCTGGTTTGTCAGGCTCACAAATCGGCAAAATTGATATTTTCGACATGTCGAGTTATGTCGCCGTTGAGCGTGATGCCGCTCGACAAGCGCTCAGCTTTTTAGCGGATGGCAAAATCAAAGGCCGCGCAGTACGGGCACGTAAAGTTCGATAAATATTGAGACCGTGCATACCTTTATATATTCTGTCGATATGAAGAAAAAATGCGGTATGCAATGCTTTCTATTTAAACATTAATTTAGAAATTTGTAGTGAAGAGGCTTAGATTTTGGCAGTAACAGAATATGCAATTGGACAACGTTGGGTCAGCAATGGCGAGGCTGAACTTGGCTTAGGTATTATCAAGAATAATTCAGGTCGTCGTCTTGAAGTGAGTTTTCCCGCTGCGGCAGAACAACGTACTTATGCTGCTGAAAATGCCCCTTTAAGTCGTGTTACTTATCCGGAAGGTGAACGGGTTAAAACGGATGAAGATGTCAGTTTCATTATCACTGCTCGCCATGATATTAACGGCTGTTACATCTATCAAGGCGATGATGATCTTGGTAATGAGATCAGTATTCATGAAATGAATTTGAATAGTTTTGTTCAGTTCAGTCAACCACAAGATCGTTTGTTTGCCGGTCAAATTGATAAAAATCGTCAGTTTGCATTACGGATAGAAACCTTAGCCCACCAACACAAACTACAACAAACGGCTGTATTTGGTCTTATGGGGGCGCGGGCACAGCTATTACCACATCAAATTTATATTGCGCATCAAGTGTCGCAACGACATGCGCCAAGGGTATTGTTAGCGGATGAAGTAGGATTAGGTAAAACAATCGAAGCCGGTCTTATCTTACATCAACAATTGATTACGGGTCGTACACAGCGGGCTCTAATTGTGGTGCCTGACAGTTTAGTGCATCAGTGGTTAGTTGAGATGTTACGCCGCTTTAATTTGTCTTTCACTATTATGGATGATGAACGCTACTCGGCTATTATTGAATCAAACGAAGGTAACCCTTTTGAAAGTGCACAGTTGGTTTTGTGTAGTTTATCTTCTTTAACGTTGAATGAAGCGATGTACGACGATGCCTTGCAAGCATCATGGGATATGATGATTGTTGATGAAGCACATCATTTACAATGGAATGAACAACAAGCCAGTTCTGAATATCAGTGTATAGAAGGCCTAGCACGAGAAGTAGCTGGTTTATTACTATTGACCGCGACGCCAGAACAATTAGGCATAGAAAGTCACTTTGCACGTTTACGTTTGCTTGATCCCGATCGTTATTTTGATTTGGCTAAATTTCGTCAGCAAGAAGCAGAATACCAACCCGTTAGCGAGTTGGTTAATCAATTATTGGCTGATAATGCACAACAAATATTAATAACATTACAGCCATCGATTGAAAAATACCTAGGCCAAGATGGCTATTTAGCTTTAGAAAACACGGATGATTTTGTGGCAATGAGAGATCAAGCGATTAGTAATTTATTAGATCGTCACGGTACGGGCCGAATTTTGTTTAGAAACACCCGTGATGTGGTGGAAGGGTTTCCAGAACGCCATTTACATGGCTATCCATTAGTTGCGCCAGCTGAATATGTCACTGAGCAAGCTGAGGCTGATATTTTAGCTCTTATTCAGCCAGAACGAGTCTTGTCTGATAATGGCGGCGACGATTGGCTAAAGCGTGATAGTCGAGTAACGTGGTTAGCGGAATGGTTAAATGAGCACAAATCAGACAAAGTCTTAATAATTTGTGCCCAAGCTGAAACGGCACAAACCTTAGAACTTTATTTACGCGTCAATAAAGGCTTCCGTAGTTCGGTATTTCATCAAGGTTTAAGTTTGGTTCATCGTGACCGTGCTGCTGCTTATTTTGCTGATGAAGAAGAGGGCGCT
>JBLIKM010000159.1:0-3604 GCA_047636295.1 Methylophagaceae bacterium | reverse complement strand
CGAGCTAATTGCATGAATCAACGGTGTTGGTGCCCAACCACTAAAAAAGTCCAATACAATGCCATAGCCACTTAATACGAAGATCAAGCTGACAATCAAACTTAATACAAAGGCAATAACCTGATTTTTAGTCGTTGCAGAGATACAAGCACCAATCGCTAAGAAGCCACCTGCCATCAATAAGCTACCTAAAAATCCGGCAAAAATGACACCATTATCAGGTGATCCTAAATAATTCACCGTAATCCATAATGGAAAATTCAACAACAGAGCTAGACCTGTAAACGCCCATGCGGCAAAAAACTTACCTAAGACTGCTTCAAACACTGAGACTGGCAACGTCATCAGTAATTCAATCGAACCATTTTTGCGTTCTTCAGACCATAAACGCATTGAGATAGCAGGAATCAACAACACGTAGATCCAGGGATGAATGGAGAAAAATGGATATAAATCTGCTTCGCCACGTTCAAAGAAATTACCCACAAAAAAGGTCGAAAACCCCGTCAGTAATAAAAAGATAATAATAAAAACATAGGCAACTGGCGTAGCAAAATAGCCACTCAGCTCACGTTTCATAATAAACCAGATGTTACGCATATTCATTAAGTGCTACTCCGTAAACTGCTCATTGCACCCGTTGTAATAGTGCGGAAAACTTCATCTAAGCGACCATTTTCAGTATAAAGCGAATCTATTTCCCAGCCATTACCACGAATGACTTGTGCTAATTCAACTGTAATTTGTCGCCCATTAGTAGGGTAAACACGAAAGCCACGGCTTGCCGTTAATGCTTCAACTTTAACAATAAAATCAAGGTCATTAAGGAAGGCTGAAAATGCATTAACATCAACATTCGCGACCGCTACACATACCGCATTATGATAATCTGACATGGCTTCGAGCTGACTGGGTGTGCCATCAAATTGAACTTGTCCATTTGCAATAACTACGTTACGAGTACACAAGGCATGCACTTCTTCAAGAATATGCGTTGAAATGATGATCGCTTTATCGTGCGCCATTTCGTTGATTAAGGTACGTACCTCATATTTTTGATTAGGATCTAAACCATCCGTAGGTTCGTCTAAAATTAAAACCGGTGGATTATGTAATATTGCTTGTGCAAGTCCAACTCGACGTTTGTAACCTTTGGACAAGGTTTCAATAGGTTGGAACATCACCGTTTTAATTTGAGCTCGATCTGCAGCAGAAGCGACGGCTCGTTTTTTATCCGTACCCGATAAACCACGAATATCGGCAATAAAGCGTAAAAAACCATCTGGTGTCATATCGGCATAGGCTGGCGCCCCTTCCGGCAAGTATCCCAAACACGCTTTGACAGAAATAGGATCGGTTAAGACATCATGACCACATACTCTTACTGTGCCTCGAGTAGGCGCCAAAAAACCGGTGATCATCTTCATGGTGGTTGATTTTCCTGCACCATTTGGTCCTAAAAAGCCTAAAACCTCACCCTTTTCGACTGAAAACGACACGCCATCCACGGCTTTAATAGCACCAAAATGCTTAGCCAGATCTTTGATCTCAATTCTCAATGTCATAATAAAAATATCTCCCTGCTCTATCAATATTCTTCGTAACCTCACATTATTCTGAGGTTAGGTACTACAAGTCAAGTTTGATTTACTAAATATCGTTATATTAGTATTGCCATCATTCACTTAAGGGCCTAACCTACTTATTCAAACATTTTTGTATTTAGGGCAAACAATCTGACATGGCATTCAAACAATTTATTCAACTTGGGCGAGATATCGGCTACAACATTATTGGTAATTTTGATGATGCTAGCTCACGTAAAAAAACATTAAAGTTCTTAGTACTGCTACTAATAACTATTACTTTAATACTACTCATCATTATGTTGTGGTGGGATCGTCGTCCTAACGATTTCGATCCTGTTGGACAAGCAAGACAATTCGCAACCGAAAAGCATCAACAGATGGTGACGGGTTATGTATCGACTTCGACCTTAATTGCACTGGGTAACTCACTACTAGATAAACCCGGCGGCTACCTCAGTAACGATGTTATGCCGCCGTCAATCTGGATGGATAACGTACCCAACTTCGAGTTTGGAGTACTAGTACAAATACGTGATTATGCACGTGCTTTGCGCAATGATATTAGTCGTTCGCAATCTCAATCACTGGAAGATACCGATCTTGCGATTGCAGAACCGCAATTTAATTTCAACTCGGAATCATGGATGTTTCCTCCAACTGAGAATGAGTATCGGAAAGCGATTACGGCGCTTAAATCTTATCAAGCACGCCTCAGTAATATTGAACAAGCTGACGCTCAATTTTATGCCCGTGCTGATAACTTAGCGGCTTGGTTAGCCATTGTAGAAAAACGTCTCGGCAGTTTGTCACAACGTCTAAGTGCTAGTGTTGGACAAATTCGTGTTAATACTGATTTAGCAGGTGATCCTAATGCCAATCAATCTACACCGGCTCCTAGTGAAATAACCACTCAAACACCCTGGACTCAGATTGATGATGTCTTCTATGAAACAAGGGGATCAGCATGGGCATTAATCCACTTATTAAAAGCAGTCGAACATGATTTTTCTGATATTTTAGTCAAGAAAAATGCCTTAATTAGCTTACGACAAATCATTCGCGAACTTGAAGCGAGTCAAGAGGCCATCTGGAGCCCCGTTATTTTAAATGGTAGTGGCTTTGGTTTAGTAGCTAATCACTCATTAGTGATGGCGTCTTATATCGCGCGCGCTAATGCCGCAATAATTGATTTGCGTAGTTTACTAAGTCAAGGATAAGCTATGCTCGTTACAAAACTTTTATGCTACAAACTAACTTAGGAGATTTACCATGAACAAATTAACACTGTCAGCTTTAATGGCTTCTTTTTTACTTGTTTCAGCCTGCGACCAAAGCGCTGATGGTACTGCTGATGCCGATAAATCAGTTATGGACAATGCTGTAGAAATGACTGGAAAAACAGCTGAATCTGTTAGCGACAGCACATCTAATGCTTATGATACAACAAAAGAAATGGCAGAAGATGCCGCTGAAAGTACATCAGAAGTAGTAAATGACACTATCGATGCAAGCTCTGAGATGGCCAATGGTGTTGCTGATTCTGCTATCGAAATGAAAGATAAAATGATGGAAGAATACGAAACAGAAGATTAAATGCTATGTGAGCCAGGTATGAGTTTGCTATGCATGAGGCAAGACTTAACTAAATTTTAATAAAAAAGCCGGTAATGCTTATATCATTACCGGCTTTTTTGGTTAAATCAGACTAGTTTTTTACGTCAGGATAAAATAACTGCTGACCCGATTTCTTAAAACCAGCAATAATTGCTTGGCCTTCTTTGCCGGTTACAAATTCAATGTATTTTGCAGTCAAATCATAGTTTACATGTGGATGTTTTGCAGGATTAACAGCCATCACATGGTATGGGTTAAACAATACCGTATCACCATCAAACAATACTTTTAAGCTCATTTTATCAGCGTAGGCGATTTGCGTACCGCGGTCAGCTAAAGTATAAGCTTGTTTTTCATTAGCAATGGTTAATACTGCCCCCATACCTTGTCCCGCTTGGATA
>JBLIKM010000158.1:0-3668 GCA_047636295.1 Methylophagaceae bacterium | reverse complement strand
TGGCTTAGATAATTCCAAATACCAATCGCAGAATTGATTCCACGTGAACTCATATAAGTGCTGAGCAGCTATATCGAATCGATATTGCTCTATGGCGGTTTCATAAGCTTTTAAGGTTTCATGGAATTGTGACCAAATCCAGCGGTCAAAAACGCTAAGCGACATTTCACCACCATCACGCCCGTTGTCGAATTCTTCAGTATTCATTAATACAAAACGGGTAGCATTCCAAATTTTGTTACAGAAATTGCGATAACCTTCAACTCGGCCCATATCAAAATTAATATCGCGACTGGTCGATGCCATTGCCGCAAATGTAAAGCGCAACGCGTCTGTACCATAAGCGTTAATGCCGTCAGGAAATTGCTTTTCTGTCGCCTTGCCTATTTTGGCTGCCATTTTTGGCTGCATCATACCCGATGTGCGTTTTTCCATTAACGAATCTAGGTCAATGCCATCAATCAGGTCGATTGGATCAAGAACATTGCCTTTTGATTTAGACATCTTATCGCCGTTCTCATCACGTATAAGGCCTGTAATGTAAATGTCTTTAAAGGGGACTTTGCCTGTGAATTTTTTGGTCATCATGATCATTCTGGCGACCCAGAAAAAGATGATATCAAAGCCAGTAACTAATACAGAGCTCGGCACAAAGGTTTCGAGTTCAGGCGTCTGCTTAGGCCATCCCATCGTTGCAAAGGGCCATAGTGCAGATGAGAACCAAGTATCTAAAACGTCTTCATCCTGTCTCAAATTAACTGAATCTGGAATATTATTCTTTTCTCTTATTTCAGCTTCATTGCGTCCAACAAAGATATTATCTTCGTCATCAAACCAAGCGGGAATGCGATGTCCCCACCACAATTGGCGAGAAATACACCAATCTTGAATATTATTCATCCATTGATAGTAAGTCTTGTTCCAGTTTTCTGGTACAAATCGGATTTCTCCACTTTCTACCGCTTCAATCGCCGGTTTTGCAAGTGACTCAACAGCCACATACCATTGATTAGTCAGATAGGGTTCAATGACAACACCTGATCTATCACCTCTAGGAACTTTTAGTTTGTGCTCATCAATTTTGATCAACACACCATCTTCTAGCAAGTCTGCTACAATCGCAGCACGAGCATCAAAACGATCCATACCTTGATATTTAACTGGTGCAACGTCGTTCAACTTGGCGTCGTCGGTCAATATATTGATAATATCTAAGTTATGACGTTTGCCCATCTCATAGTCGTTGAAGTCATGTGCTGGGGTTATTTTAACGCAGCCCGTACCAAACTCTTGGTCAACATAATCGTCCGCTATAATAGGGATTTGTCTGCCAGTTAGTGGCAGTGTAATGGTCTTACCAATAAAACTAGCATAACGTGCATCATCTGGGTGAACCGCCACTGCCGTGTCGCCCAGCATAGTTTCAGGACGTGTTGTTGCTACCACTAAATGGCCCGAACCATCCGTCAACGGATAACTCATATGCCACATGTACCCATTTTCCTCTTCGCTTATGACTTCTAGATCAGAAACTGCTGTGAGTAATGCTGGGTCCCAGTTAACTAACCGTTTACCGCGGTAAATTAAACCGTCTTCGTGTAATTTTATAAACACTTCTTGCACGGCATCAGATAAATTATCATCCATCGTGAAAACTTCACGCTCCCAATCCGGAGAGGTACCTAAACGACGCATTTGCTGTGTAATAGTGCCGCCAGACTCTTCTTTCCATTCCCAGATTTTTTTCACGAAACCATCACGACCTAAATCATGACGAGTTTTGCCTTCAGCATTTAGTTTACGTTCGACTACCATTTGCGTTGCGATACCGGCGTGATCAGTACCACATTGCCAAAGTGTATTCTTGCCTTTCATACGATTGTAACGGATCAAAGAATCCATAATGGTATGTTGAAAAGCATGCCCCATATGTAAGCTGCCTGTCACATTTGGTGGTGGCAATAAAATACAATAAGGTTGACCTTCACCAGATGCTTTAAAATAGCCTTGTTGCTCCCACTTTGTATAACAGTCTTTTTCAATATTGTGGGGGTCGAATGTCTTATCCATTAATTACTCTCGTTTATTTGATTAGCCGGGGTAAACTGCATATTGCATCCCGCTAATTTATACTGCTTGTATCTTTCTCGTGCCTGCTGTTTTTGGGTTTCTTCAACAGGTACAAAATCAATAATATGTTGATATTGGCGATAGTTATCTATCATACTTTGCGATAAATTAATGAGCGTATGACGGCTATTTAGCGCTTGTCCTAACCACGTAATTTCAGCTGGGGTTCCTTGTTTCGGTCCCTCTCCCGCCAAATTATGCGGGATAACACTATCGACCGGATGTTGCCAAACAAATTCGTCGACATCCTCCGCCTGTTGCTTGTTAGTGCACAATACAGTCGCCCATTTGCGTTTTTTTAACGTCTCTAATAGCAAGTGCGAGCAGGCTTTTAATATATCCTGGTTAGCATCTTGGCTATTATCGTCCAATTGATAAAAAGTCACGATTGGCATTATTGGCTACTTCCATTGCAAAGAAAAGAGTCAGATTTTGACTCCTCTTTATTTACTTGCCGAAATGCACGTTGCAAGGCAGCGTCTTTTTTTAATGTTGGCAGCTCTAATTGAACAAGCAATAGACCACGTGATTGGCAATCAAAAACATTAATCATTAATCTTCACTAACTAACCCTGCTTTATTAAATAAATATTGTGACAACATCGGCACAGGTCTTCCCGTTGCGCCCTTCCGAGCGCCACCAATCCAAGCTGTTCCTGCAATATCTAGGTGAGCCCAGTTATACTTTTTAGTAAATCGAGACAAGAAACATGCAGCTGTGATTGTGCCTGCTGGTCTGCCGCCCACATTCGCCATATCAGCAAACGGGCTGTCAATCAATTCCTGATATTCGTCCCAAAGAGGCAAACGCCAAGCTTTGTCAGAAGACTGTTCAGACGCATTAAGTAATTCATGTGATAACGGATTGTGAGTTGTCAGTACCGCAGTTGCATGAGGACCGAGAGCGATAACGCAAGCACCGGTTAATGTAGCAATATCAATAACGGCTTCAGGCTCGAATCGCTCAACATAAGTAAGCGCATCACACAATACTAATCTGCCTTCAGCGTCAGTATTTAGAACTTCAACCGTCTGCCCTGACATCGTGGTTAAAATATCACCAGGGCGATATGCATTTGCATCAGGCATATTTTCACAGCCAGCAATCACACCAATAATGTTGATCGGCAAATTTAACTTAGCGACAGTATGCATGACACCTAAAACTGAGCTTGCACCGCACATGTCATATTTCATTTCGTCCATGTTAGCACCTGGCTTTAGTGAAATACCGCCAGAATCAAAAGTGAGTCCTTTACCCACCAATACAATAGGAGCTTGCGAAGCATCAGCGCCTTTATGATGAATAATGCTCATAATAGATTCATTAACCGAACCACGTCCAACGGCTAAATAGCTGTCCATTTTAAGTTCAGCCATTTGTTTTTCGCCTATTGTTTCTAGGCTCAATGAAGCATAGTCTTCTACTAGAAGAGCTGCTTGCTGATTTAAATATTTAGGATTACAAATATTCGGTGGCATGTTACTTACATCTTTTGCAACTAAAACACCTTTGCTTATAGCAGAACCATGCTCGA
>JBLIKM010000157.1:0-3808 GCA_047636295.1 Methylophagaceae bacterium | reverse complement strand
ATTGCATGGGCTTGTCTAAAAGCAGTCTCTACCAAAGCTTTGGTAATAAAGAGGCCTTGTTTATCAGTTGTATTGATAATTACCAAGCCACTTTCAACGAAGAGCTAGCAGAATTACTTAAATCCTCAGCCTCTGGTCTAGAGTTTATTGAGCAATTGCTCGAATCAGTGATTCAAGAAGTAAATAGTAACGAGCGTAAAGGCTGTCTGCTGGTGAATACTGCCAATGAATTAGGTATCAAAGATCCTATTATTACTGCAGCGATAGAGCGCGGATTTAACGCTGTTCGCATCACCATAAAGATGGCATTGCAAAAAGCTATTGTTGGAGGCGATGTGCCACAAAATGCTGATATTGATGCTTTAAGTGCTTATTTAGTGGTAGGGATTAGCGGCCTACGAACAATGGTTAAAGCTGGAGCTGACTATGAAAAACTGCATCGAGTCACTCAAATTTTGCTTAATTCATTGAAATAGTTTTTTTGCCACAATATGGACCAATTGGTTCAATAGTGGCGTTTATTTGCATGTCCTAGGACTATTTAATTAGTCTTATTTTAAAAGAGGTAGAAAATGAAATCTAAACATAAACTGACATTAAGCCCGGTGACGGATGATAGCCATGGAACCTTGATTAAAGCTAAAAAGAACTTAGGGTTTATCCCCAATATGTATCGAAACATGGCGACAGCGCCAGGCTTATTGGAGTCTTATCTGTATACCTATGAGCAATTCCGTGAGAATGCTGATTTTACACCTGTCGAACAAGAAGTCGTTTTCCTGACTATTAGTAGAGAAAATGGTTGCACGTATTGTATGGCGGCTCATTCATTAATCGCAGATAAAATGTCGAATGTACCAACAAAGGTAACAGATGCAATACGTGATGACCTAACCATTCCAGATAGCAAGCTATCATCATTGCATGCGTTTACTAAAGCAATGCACGATACCCGTGGATTACCTACTCAAGCTGATGTGGATGCATTTTTGGCAGCAGGCTATTCTGAACGAAATATTCTAGATATTGTTACGGCTATGGCAGTAAAAACGATGAGTAATTTCACTAATCACCTATTTCATACTGAAGTAGATGAGGCTTTTGAATCAAGAAAGTGGGAAGATTAAATAGACGAAAAGCAGGGTACACGAATGAAAATTTAATTTATTTTTTCGTGTATTTCCACATTTAAGAAAGGTTATAGCATCATGACAAGTATTATTAATCGCACCTTTTTATATACACAAAGGTTTGCGATCAATTTGGTCACTTATTCTGAGGGCCACTTTGTCTCTCGACATCTTGACATGGTGAGCAGCGGGCGCCTTTATAAACTAAATTTGGTATTAGTCCGACCTAAACAAGGTGGTATTTTCAAGACAGAAGGGGTCATCTTTTCTCTTTTCAATCGTATTGTTCTATTTCGTCCAGACCTATATGAGCACAGTGTCACAAATATTGTTCGTGGCAAACGAGTACTTTTAAGTTTTGCACTGCGGTTGAATTAGTATTATTAGGTAGACAATTATCAAGGGCGTTTAGAATAATGGTAAATAATAACTATTAAGTAATTGAAAAGTATAGAGTAAAAGACAAAAGGCTTCAAATATTTAAATCAGGAGTAAGCAATGAAAACAAACAAACTAGCTTTAAAAAGCATAGTGGCACTAGGCGTGATAGCAGCCAGTTCATCGGTGTTAGCTGATCGTGCATCGGCTGAAAAAAATCTGCATAAATTAAATGTACCCGAAGGTTTCAAGGTTGAAGTGTACGCCGAAGTACCTAATGCAAGGCAAATGGCTTTGGGTCAATCTACAGGCACAGTGTATGTTGGCACCCGTGGTGAAAATGTCTACGCCGTTGTAGATAAAGATAAAGACCGGCGTGCAGATGAAGTGGTCACCATTCTTGATGATTTAAAAGTGGGTAATGGTGTTGCAATGCATCAGGGTAATTTATATGTTGCAGAACAACATCGAATCACAATGTATTCAGCGCCAGGCTTTGATCTCAATCTGCCTTTTAAACAAATGCGTCAAGTGATTTATGATGATTTACCGGATAAAGCACATCATGGCTGGCGTTATATTAGTTTTGGGCCCGATAATAAACTATATATTACAGTAGGTTCGCCATGTAATATTTGCGACATATCAGGATACGAAGGTTCAATTATGAGAATGAATCCTGATGGTAGTGATGCAGAAATTTATGCACAAGGTATTCGAAACTCAGTGGGTATGGACTTTCAGCCAGAAACAGGCGCGCTTTTTTTCACTGATAACAATACAGACATGTTGGGCGATGACAATCCTGCAGGAGAATTTAACTTCGCTCCAAAACAAGGTCTTCACTTTGGTTTCCCATTTTATGCCGGTGGCCATTCACAACATCCAGATTGGAAAGATAAAAAAGCACCTGCTAATGTTGAATTTCCTGCAATCGAGTTTCAGGCTCATACCGCTAACTTAGGCTTTAAATTTTATACAGGATCTATGTTTCCTGAAAGTTACAAAGGCGATGCGATCGTTGCTCAACATGGATCATGGAATAGAACGTCACCGGTCGGTTATCAATTAATGAGAGTGACATTTGACGAGCAACAACATGCCTCTGGAAAAGAAGTATTTATTGATGGTTGGTTAAATAATGGTGAAGCATGGGGCCGTCCAACCGATGTATTACAGTTATCTGATGGCTCATTATTAGTTTCTGACGATTATAACGGCGTAATTTATCGTATTAGTTATGGCACTGATGACAGTACAACAGCATCTACGCCATCGTCATCAAAAACACTGTCATCTTTTGCATTACCTGAATCTGCCGTTTCTATGCTGGATGGACGTGTTTTTATAACTGAAATTGGTGAATTTGGTAAAGATGGCGATGGACAAGTCACCATTATAAATACCGATGGTACGCGTGAAGTGTTAGCAAAAGGCTTGAACGATCCAAAAGGAATGGATTATTGGGATGGTAATTTTTACATTGCCGATGTTAATAAAGTTGTAAAAGTAGATATGACGGGCAAGGTGACTACGGTAGCCGACACTAAAGACTTCCCTTCAAAACCAGTGTTCTTAAATGATATTGAGATTGATGGTCAAGGCAATATTTTTGTATCAGATAGTGGTGATGACAAGGGCGATGAAGCAGGTATTTATAAAATAAATGCTGCATATGAAGTAACCGAAGTACTAGGTAGCGATACCTCAATTACGCGGCCTAATGGACTGTTGCTTGATGGTACAAACCACTTACTAGTTGTTGATTTTGATAAAGGTGGTTTATACCGAGTGAATACGCAAACGTCTGATATAACATCGCTAAATGAAGGCTTTGGTGCAGCAGATGGTATTGTCAGAGACACCTTTGGATTTTTATATATCAGTGACTGGAAAAACGGCAAAGTATGGCAGTTAACAGAGCCTAAAGCGACACCACAACTCATTGCACAAGGCATCAAGTCAGCTGCAGATATTTCGGTATCGTCAGATGGCAAGTTCTTGATTGTGCCAGACATGATGGCAGGTGAGCTTAAGTATATTGCTATTCACTAAGTCCAACTAATGCGTTAATACAGCGCGATCGTAATTAACGTTATTAATGAAAGCCTCGGTATGAAAGTATCGAGGCTTTTTTTTGGTTAATGAAAAATAAGATTAAACCTAATAATCCTATTTGACGACATTATAGTGAAAAGAGTTATTTGTTATCAATCAATGGAGTATGATTAGCATTGTTAATGGTCATAACATACTAAAGAGGTTGTGATGATGTACAAAAAACAAGACAATCATAAACC
>JBLIKM010000156.1:0-3872 GCA_047636295.1 Methylophagaceae bacterium | reverse complement strand
ACAGATGCAACTTTACAGAATATTTCTATCCGTGCCGCACAAACAACTGTACCCAGCGTCTTGTTGCAACCGGAACATACTCAGACACGTCAACCAGAAATATTAATCAGCAAGTTAACTGGCAAAGTGATGATGTTCTAAAGGCTACGGTTTCCAATGCTAATAACAACTCAGGTTTGTTAAGAGGCATTAGTCCCGGTCAATTAACGATATCAGTGAGTTTGGGCTCGCTCAGTAAGCAAATAAATATTGATGTGACAGATGCCGAGATCACAGGTATTCAAATCAATAATCCTAACTCTCAAATAAATGTAACGTCAACGCAATTGGTAACAGCAATCGCAACATTTTATGATTCATCCACTCAAGATGTATCGACTCAAGTAAATTGGGTGAGCAGTGATACTAATATTGCATCCATCGGTAATGCCGAATTCGACAAAGGTTTTGTTACAGCACTAACGGCTGGTATGATTAACGTATTCGCGTCTTTACAAGGGATTAAATCTTCAACTGCTCCGATCGAAGTCACCCTAAATCCTAATTTTCCAAGAGCACTTAATTTAAGTGTGCAACCTAATATGATACTGAATGACAGCAGTGATATATCCCAAGTTAGTTTAGTCTTAGTGCCGAGTAAGGAAGCGGGTGTGATCGCAGACGGTACCCCCATAACTTTAACTATCACCGAAGGTGCCACCAATCGAGATGTAAACCTCGTTACTACAAATGGTAAAGTGAATTACTCGCTGCAGTCGTCGCATGATGGGTTTATTTCCTTGTCTGCTACTGCGGGTGATTATTCTGTAGGATCAGGCTTATCCGGCACCGATAACTTAGCTGATGCTTTTTATGTCACTGGCCAAGGTAGCGTTGTTTATGAGAATAATGCGCTCAAAGCGGGTAGTGTTTTCTATTTGTTCCTCAGAAACCTGACCAATCGGGTTTTTATTGTAGATCAGATAAATGTTGGCTACCTAGATCCTTATAACGGAGGTGCTTTTGTTCACTTCCCTGAGTCGCCTGTAACATCTGGTGCATTTATAAGTAATGGCGATTTAACAGCAGGGGAGTTTAACTATATTGGTTATGAGTTAGATAACGACATTGAAGCCAATATTTTCAAGTTTATATATAAACATTCTGATGAACAGAGTAATACCTCTTTCGAGTTAGACAATTCATTTAATTTTGCCCAATAAATAGGGGTAGTAACTGAGTACCTTTGCTAAAAGTATCAAGTGTTAATAATGATTGAAGCTAACCGAGTAAAGGTCTTGATAAGCCGTTATCACAAAGCAGCTGTTATCTCTTTGAACGAAGCATGCGATAAAGAATACTAGGCACAGGGATGTGCCCTTATTTCTCGCAGAAAACAGTTTTAGTATGTCGTGTGCCTTGGCCATTATGATATAGCAAGGCACATGAATATCGAGTAGCTTAGGATAGTTTGATCGTTTGCACGCTAGGCGGGCTGGGCTTTATCGAAGAGTTGATTTTGTGGTGTGTCTGATAACACCCGCACATATCATTTAAATCATTTAATTAACTAACCACTTTCAATCGTATCTTCTTGTAAACTGCAAAACACTTTTTTAAGTAGCCTTTAATACCTATAAATTGAAAACGAATGAATGCATTATTTATCTAATAATGACGGTATTAATAAACTTTTTAAATTGAATAAGTCCCTGCAACTTTCAAAGTGAAAATATATATAATCTGCACATGCATACTGTAGCTATTTTCACCACATATCTTCCCGTCATTATAATATTTTTTTACCGACGCAAGACAAAGTAACTACGTTGACAGTATCCACAATAACGAATGTAAAGCTCTCCTAAATTCAGGTCTGCCAGGTAGTTTCTGGTAGCCACTGGGTAATTTTGACATGCGGACGAGATTCAATAACGGTTACGAAGACGATTCCATAACCATCACAAGTGTTGAATGACTCTAGCCAACAAATGGCAGGAACTTTCCTATTAGAGCAATTGATTCTATCAATTATCCAGACGGTCCCTCCCTCTTTACACTCCCGTCATTGCAACAAACCTAAAGAGAATCTGTACCATGAAGTCCTCAATATCCGTCCCAGCCATTACCCCTAAGGAAGTAACGCGCCCTAAATTAGCGCTGATAGCAGAAGGTGGTGGTCAACGAGGGATATTTACCGCTGGCGTACTTGATGCTTGGCTCGACGTGGGTTACGACCCATTTGATATGTTTATCGGCACATCAGCTGGTTCTCAAAACCTAACAAGCTTTCTGTCTCGCCAAAAAGGTTATGCCAAACGATTGATTCGTGGTTTGTCTCGTCACAAGCGATTTTTTCAACTAGGTCGGGGCCTAGTGGGTAAAAACATAGTTGATTTGGATTGGTACTTTGACAAAACCACAGAAGCCAACCGCACAATTGATTTTGAAACCGCTAAGCAAACTCTTGGCAACCGCCAGTTATTCATTACCGCCACCAATTCACGTGATCGTAAACCTTACTTTTTGAGCCCAACGGGTGGCAGTCATCAATGGCGTGAGCTATTAAAAGCATCTAGTGCTTTACCGTTTCTATATAAACAAGGGGTTAAATTAACACCTTGGCTGAACATTGAGGCTGCCAATCAGGCAAATTCATCAAGTGAACAATATGAAGTGCAACCGCAAGCTGATTTTTATCTAGATGGCGGTCTTGCAGCCCCCTTGCCTGCTCGCGAAGCTTATAATCGCGGAGCTCGTAAAATCGTCATTATCCGTACTGCTAATGACCCCTTTCAAGCTCAATCAGCTTGGGTAAATAAGCTCAGTACGTTGGTCTGTGGATCAGGCTATTGCCCCAAAACCATTGATTATTTAATGCAGCATGAACAAGCCTACCAGCAAGAACTAGCGTTTATCGCTAACCCACCAGCTGATCTCGAAATAGTGCAAATTTTTGCTGATGAAAGGCTACAAAGTAAGTTACTAGGCAGCACCGATATGGACCTGCGTCACGACCATCGTGTCGGCGTTAGAGCTGGCAAAGCTTTTTTAGAGCGAGAAAATGCATTGTACCAAGACGATAATCAAGACCTACTAGCGAGTGACAATATGATTATCAACCTATTTTAGGTTTAAAAAAAAGGTAATTATATCGCTTCAAGGGCTTCTGACAGGCTCGACACACCAACAATTTCGATCCCGGCTATGCGCTGTTTAGGTACATTGGCTTTAGGTACTATCGCCCGCTTAAAGCCATGCTTAGCCGCTTCACTTATTCTTTCTGAACCATTGGGTACAGGCCTGATTTCACCCGCTAACCCGACTTCTCCAAAAGCAATTAATTTTTTATCTAGAACTTTATTTTGAAAACTAGACACGATAGATAACAACAACGCCAAGTCAGCACTGGTTTCATTTACTTTTACCCCACCCACCACGTTCGCAAACACATCCTGGTCATTCATTTGTACATTGCCATGTCGGTGCAACACAGCCAACAACATTGCCAAGCGGTTTTGATCAAGCCCTACAGCTACCCGTCTTGGGTTTGACATCTGTGAATAGTCCACTAAAGCTTGGATCTCTACCAGCAGTGGCCGCGACCCCTCCCAGACCACCATAACGATACTGCCTGGAGATTGCTGTTCATCACGACTGAGAAAAATAGCTGAAGGATTAGTGACTTCTTTTAAACCTTTTTCGGTCATAGCAAATACACCCAGTTCATTCACAGCGCCAAACCGATTCTTTTGACTTCTTAAAGTCCGATAACGACTATCACTTTCACCTTCAAGCATCATCGAACAGTCAATACAATGCTCTAATACTTTAGGGCCTGCTAAACTGCCATCTTTGGTTACATGCCCGACTAAAAACATGGCAATATGATG
>JBLIKM010000155.1:0-3947 GCA_047636295.1 Methylophagaceae bacterium | reverse complement strand
AGCAACAAAGAACGCTAGGTCAGTTGCTGAAAAGTTTGCTCAAGATTCGGATAGCCGTTTGGGAAAGATAAAATCTGCACGTCAAGGACAATTTTCAATCGCAGATCGAGATTCTACAACGCCTCAAATCAAGAAAGTGAGAGTTGTTTCAACAGTTGAATACTATCTTTCGGATTAATCGGCTACGCAAATTGTTGTAGTAAAGGTTTGACCTGAGAAAGAGGATAAATACTAAAATGAAAGGTGATAATGCTGGCCTTTCCATGCGAAAGACACTTTAATAAATATCAAGTCTCTAACAAATCGCTTCACGCGGACAAACTTATTTTCGAGTTATTCATTGTTAACGCTATATTAATTATTTTCGTTAAAATAAATCTGTTCCCTTTTTCTTATTTCATCAGATATATACCACTCTTTAAACACTATCGATCCACTCTGCGAGGCGCTTCACTCCCCAGTAATTGGCCATACCGGGAATCACACCACTGATGAAACCAACATGACCACCATGTTCTGTTAGCTCCAGCCAGACATTATCTGGTAACTCGTCCGACCGAGGCGGTGTGTGTGAATACATGAAAGGATCATCGGCAGCATGAAGTATCAAGGTAGGCACACGGATCTGCGGGATAAACTGGCAACAACTAGCACGCTTGTAGTAGTCATCCACGCCCTTAAATCCATGTAAGGGCGAAGTGACCTGATCGTCAAACTGCCAGAAGGTATCGAGTGAATCAATATCAATATTCAGTGGCGATAAGATGTTAGCGAATTTGTCTTTATAACTCTGCCGCATGATACCGATCAGCTTGCGTTGATAGAGACGTGAAAATCCTTGATTCATACGTTGAGCAGCATGGTCTAAACGAAATGGTACCGACATGACTGCTGCCCTTTGCAATGGCATGGCCGAACCTTGTTCACCCAGCCACTTGAGCAACACGTTGCCACCGAGGGAAAAGCCGACTGCGGCATAAACCGCTATATCCATTTGATCGTTTAAAAAATCTAAGATGCGCTGTGGATCCTCGCTCTGGCCACTGTGATACCATTGTGGCAAACGATTAGGTTGATAGCTGCAACCACGAAAGTGCATCAAACAGGCTCGATATCCACGTTGGTTGAGCTCGCGCATGAGACCACTGGCATAAACTGAGTTTACACTGCCTTCAAGTCCATGCAGGATAAGCACCGTCTTACCTTCTTTAGGGCCAGACCAAGCCAAGTCAATAAAGTCACCGTCCGATAATTCCACCCGCTGCCACTCGATTTCCAGCCTAGGTTTGAGGCGAACAATACTGGACCATAACGTCTGAGCGTGGGCTCCACGTAACCACCATGCTGGTTTAAACTGACTATGAAGAATGGGCATGCTTCTTTTTCACCTTATTCATCTAATGGGCTAGTGCGTGTTAATGATGAGCCTGAATGCTCAGCGACATCAATGCCGATGTAATGGGTCAATGATACTTTTGAATTGAGTGCATCCGCTAAAAGTCTAATCCTTACTTTATCGTGATAATACATAACGTTTGAACGATTTGTTCTGTATTGGGTTAAATTATTTTTTCCATTAGATAATCATCCATGAAGAATCCATTACCAATGTCTTTTTTTACCTTGTCTATGACTAGAAAACCACGACGATTGTACCAAGCAACCGTATCATCGTTAAATTTATTCACGGTAAGCCAAACTGATGAAAATCCCCTCAAAACACATTCTTTTTCAACAAAGTCCAATATTGATTGGCCCACACCTTTTTCCCGAAAGGAATATTCTACATAAATTTTACTGAGCATCATTTTGTTTTGATCAAAATCAGGATTTAAGCCAAGGTAGCCAACATATTCTCTTTCTTTTTTTACTAGATAGTATTCCGAACCATGGTTAATTTGAGTTTTGATTGCAGCTGAACTTTGAAAATTTGTCAGCATGTACTCAACTTGAGATTCACCGATAATTGAGGTGAAATGCTGTGACCAAATCTCTCTAGCGAGACTTGCAACATCTTCTATATCCTCATTGGATAACACCTGTGAAATTTCAACCGACATTTTGTTTCTCCAGCGATGAATCGAATGATTGGGAGCAGATTTTGTAATGACACGCACTTTGTTGATTACAATTTCTTGCTACATCTGCCTTATTTTCCTTTAGGTATACACAATCCTATAGAATAACAATACATTCAACCCTATTAGTTGGCTTACGACTTATGCATCTCCACTCTATCAATGTTTCTAAACCCAAACTAAGACGCTTTGGCTTTAAATTTTACTCAACTGCCTTTTTGAAAAAACCGGTCAATGGGCCTGTTATTTTGACAAAAGACAATTTTGTTGGTGATAAACAAGCTGACTTAATGAACCATGGTGGCAATGATAAAGCCGTCTATGGTTTCTCAACCCAACACCACGACTATTGGCAACAAAAGCTAGGTCTTGATCATATCAATTATGGCAAGTTTGGCGAAAACCTCTCGATCTCCGGATTAGATGAGTCTGAAATTGCCATCGGTGATCGCATTCAGATCAATGACTGTATTCTCGAAGTTAGCCAGCCACGGATTCCATGTTATAAAATTAGTTTTGAATTTAAAGAAATGAGCATGTTAAATAGCTTTATCGACTATGCACATACCGGTGTTTACTTTCGGGTTATTCAAGCAGGTACTATGATAGAAAGTAGCCCCGTTGAGCTTATTTATAAACACCCTGACAATATCACCGTCAAAAACTTATTCAGAGCTTATTTTGATAGCAAGTTTCCAAATCAAGAACAAGTACTTCGTACTGCAATCACAATCCCAGAATTAGCTGAAGCATGGCGTTCTAAAATGGTCACTATTGTTCATCGAATCGACCAGTACCATCAGCGCCAAAATAAAGAAAATAAAACATAAAGCAGGGGTATAAGAAAATTTAAGGTCAGATCTTGTAATGACACACATTTACTTGATTACTAGATCTAGCCCCATTCTCTTAATTAAATATATACCTCGGCTTCAGAACAAGGAATGACAACAATGAATAAACAAATTCAGGTTATTGTAGTAAGTTTATTATTATTAACAGGATGTAACAGCGTGATACCTAAATTGGGAATTGATAATGGCCAACTAAGCCCATGTCCATCAACACCTAACTGTGTGAATAGTCAGGCAACAGATGAAAAACACTATATCGAACCTATTATTAGCACTGGTACGCCATTAGAGATAAAAAATCAGCTCTTGGAAATGCTTAATGAATCGAAAAGCTCAGAGATCACTGTGACTGAGAATAATTATATTAGAGCTGAGTTTACTTCTAAACTGTTCCATTTTGTTGATGATGTTGAGTTTTATTTTCCAGATACCAATGCAAAAGAAATGACCATACATACCCGATCAGCTTCTAGAGTTGGCCATTCAGATTTTGGTATAAACCGAAAACGTATTGAAAAAATACGTAGTAAGTTCAAAGTAATTAACCAAGAAAAAGACTAATTATAACGAGACATTACAGCGACAAAAAGAAGTGTTTGTGCTGAAGCCAGTACTACAAGAAGAAGCCACCGGATGTGGCATTGCATCTGTTGCCAATATTTTGGGCAAAACCTACTCGGAAATGAAGGCCATAGCTAATGCTATGGGTATTTGTGCTGAAGATAAGTCTCTTTGGTCTGATACCCAGTATGTAAGAAAAATGTTGTCCAGTGCTGAAGTTGAGATGTCTGCCGATGAAATACCTTTCGAGTCGTGGCGTGCATTACCTAACCTAGCATTGCTTTCCATCAAGCATCACCAAGAAGATGGCAAGAATTTCTGGCACTGGGTTGTTTTTAAGCGAGCAGAGGGTCAGGCTTTTGTTCTTGATTCAGCAAGCTACATATTGACTAATATTCGAACCGACTTTGACGACATGCAACCAACGTGGTTTATTGAAGTAAAAAATGTTCAA
>JBLIKM010000154.1:0-4004 GCA_047636295.1 Methylophagaceae bacterium | reverse complement strand
ATAACAAAAATGACTCCGGCCCATTACTATCGTAGTGGCAGCAAAGGGAAAATCGATGTCGTCAATAATCTCGGAAAAATAGTGGCTGCAGCTAAACAAAGTCTGGAAATACTTAGCTCAAGATAATCATAATAATTGTATTAAAATCAGTATCTACCATTATATTAAGCTAGAATGCATCTTGTTTTTTTCTTGGGTATAGATTAAAATTCGTAGGTCTGAATAAGGAACGCTGCAACAGGACTATCCTGCTAGGCTTACTCAGATTAGTTTTTTAACCGCGTTCATTATTAATAAGTTTCCACTAAATAATAATGAGCGTTGCGTTTTATTGCTTCACTAGCTTGCTTTCACACCTGCAGGTGCTTAAACCAACTCTCTTCATTTTAAATTCAATCAATGAGGTAAGTTGATCATGAGTAGTCGCTTAATTTTTACTTCCGAATCGGTCTCCGAAGGCCATCCAGATAAAGTAGCCGATCAGATTTCTGATGCTATTTTAGATGAAATCTTGCGCCAAGATCCAAACGCTCGCGTAGCTTGCGAAACATTAATCAAAACTGGCGCAGCCGTTATCGCTGGTGAAATCACCACTTCTGCATGGGTTGATTTAGATGATGTAGTGCGTAAAACCATTACTGATATTGGTTACAACAGCTCTGATGTCGGTTTTGATGGTCAAACCTGCGCCGTCATGTCGCTAATTGGTAAACAATCTTCGGATATCGCCATGGGCGTTGATCGTGACACACCTGAACACCAAGGTGCTGGCGATCAAGGCCTTATGTTTGGTTATGCCAGCAATGAAACTGATGTTTTGATGCCTGCGCCCATAACCTATGCACATCGCTTAGTGAAACGCCAAGCTGATGTTCGTAAAAATGGTGCTTTGTCTTGGTTACGTCCTGATGCCAAAAGCCAAGTCACGTTTGTCTATGAAGATGGCAAACCAGTCGGAATCGATGCTGTCGTATTATCTACCCAACATAACCCCGAAGTTTCCTTAAAAGAGTTACAAGAAGCGGTAATGGAAGTGATTATTAAACCGACATTACCTGCTGAATGGATTACTAAAAATACTACGTTCCACATTAATCCAACAGGTCAATTCATTATTGGTGGCCCTGTTGGAGATGCTGGTTTAACAGGTCGTAAGATCATTGTTGATACCTATGGCGGTATGGCGCGTCATGGTGGCGGTGCATTCTCGGGTAAAGATCCATCTAAAGTAGATCGTAGTGCGGCCTATGCTGGGCGTTATGTTGCTAAAAACATTGTTGCTGCGGGTCTTGCCGATCGCTGTGAAATCCAGGTGTCCTATGCGATTGGTGTTGCTGAACCTACATCGATCAGTATTGAAACCTTTGGTACAGGAAAAATATCCTCAGAGAAATTGGTACAACTGGTACGCGAACACTTTGACTTACGACCTGTAGGCTTAGTTAAAATGCTCGATTTAATTCGACCCATTTATTTAGCTACAGCGGCTTACGGTCACTTTGGTCGTGAAGAGCCTGACTTCACCTGGGAGCGCACGGATTTAGCTGACACATTACGTGATGCGGCAGGCATCTAAACTCACATTAACGTATTCCCTATAGGTCGGATTTTAATCCGATTCATGTCGGACTGAAGTCCGACCTACATTTAAGACAAAACATTTAAGTATCTAAACCAAACAATAATTGTAGCTTGGACTATAGTCCAAGCTACGGATAAAACAAAAGGCTATAAACACATGAATATTGAAAATCTAACACCTGATTATAAAATTGCTGACATCAGCCTTGCTGAATGGGGCGCTAAAGAAATCAAAATCGCTGAAACTGAAATGCCTGGCTTAATGGCAATTCGTGAAGAATATGCCGGTAAAAGCCCATTAGCCGGTGCGCGTATTGCGGGTTGTTTACATATGACTATTCAAACCGCTGTACTAATCGAAACGTTAATTGATTTAGGCGCGGAAGTACGTTGGTCATCATGTAATATCTTCTCTACTCAAGACCAAGCAGCAGCAGCGATTGCAATACAAGCTATTCCGGTCTTTGCTTGGAAAGGTGAAACTAACGAAGAAGCTATCTGGTGCATTAAACAGACTATCTTTGGCCCGAACAACTGGCGTCCAAACTTGATCTTGGATGATGGTGGTGACTTAACTCAAATCATGCATGACGAGTACCCTGAATTATTGAAAGATGTTAAAGGTTTGTCAGAAGAAACAACGACGGGCGTACATCGTTTATACGAAATGATGAAAGAGGGTTCATTGAAAGTCCCTGCTATCAACGTAAATGACTCAGTGACTAAATCTAAATTCGATAACCTTTACGGTTGCCGTGAATCATTATTAGATGGTATCAAGCGGGCAACAGATGTAATGATTGCCGGTAAAATCTGTGTCGTTTTAGGTTATGGCGATGTAGGTAAAGGCTGCGCTCAAGCATTTCGCGGCATGGGTGCAACCGTTATGGTTACTGAAATTGATCCTATCTGTGCATTACAAGCAGCAATGGAAGGCTACCGAGTTGTAAACATGGATGATGTGGCTAACTTAGGTGATATATTCGTCACCACAACAGGCAATGTCGATGTTATCAATCACGACCATATGACCAAAATGAAAAACGAAGCGATTGTCTGCAACATCGGTCACTTCGACAGTGAAATAGCTGTCGCTTCATTAAAAAAATATGAATGGGTAAACATCAAACCACAAGTTGATCACATTATCTTCCCAGATGGCAAACGCATCACACTATTGGCGGAAGGTAGATTGGTCAATCTAGGTTGCGCAACAGGCCATCCAAGTTTTGTTATGTCAGCATCATTTACTAACCAAGTAATGGCACAAATTGAGTTATGGGAAAACTATCTCGACTACAGCAATGAAGTCTATGTTTTACCGAAATCATTGGATGAAAAAGTAGCACGTCTACATTTAGCTAAGATTGGTGCTAATCTGACTGAATTAACAGATGCTCAAGCTGAATATTTAAGTTTAGATAAAAATGGTCCATACAAACCTGATATGTACCGCTATTAGTCGTCCATAGTAATACCTTATAAGCTCGAAGTCCCTGTGGTGAAAAGATAATCTCATCACAGGGACACGAGTATTTACAGATAAAATTAAATATATAAAACTGTCTTTCAACTACCCTTTGTGTATTCTTTATGACCAATAATCTCACCATCAGCTGCGAATTTTTTCCGCCCAAAACAGACAAAGGCATTGCCAAAATGCGCGATGTCCGCCAGCAACTTGCACCACTTAAACCAGAGTTTTATTCGGTCACATTTGGTGCTGGGGGAGCGACTCAAGACAATACCTTAAATGCAGTGGTTGACATTCAACAAGCTCATGCCATAACGGATATTGATGCCGCGCCACATCTATCATGTGTTGGCTCAACAGCCGAACGTATTCGAGATATGCTCACCACTTATAAGGATCATGGCATACATCGCCTAGTGGCCTTGCGTGGTGATTTACCATCGGGTATGCGTGATCCAGGTGACTTTCGTTATGCTAATGAGTTAGTGGAATTTATTCGCCAAGAAACGGGCGATCATTTTACGATTGAGGTTGCAGCCTATCCTGAAGTTCATCCACAAGCTGGCTCAGCAAAGGCTGATTTTGATAACTTCAAACGTAAAGTTGATGCGGGTGCCGATAGCGCCCTCACCCAATATTTTTATAATTGTGATTCTTACCTCTATTTTATTGATCGCTGCCAAAAAAATGGCATTGAAATACCGATCATCCCAGGCATTATGCCCATTAATAATTTTTTTCAACTCGCTCGATTTTCAGATGGCTGTGGCGCAGAAATTCCGCGCTGGTTACGTAAACGACTGGAAGAATTCCATGATGATACAGAATCACTACAAGCCTTTACTCTGGATTTTTTAACCGACTTTACCCAACAATTAATTGATGCCGGAGTACCTGGCCTACATTTTTACACCATGAATAGGGTTGACCCGACGCTCACTATTTGCCA
>JBLIKM010000153.1:0-4023 GCA_047636295.1 Methylophagaceae bacterium | reverse complement strand
TAACGACTTGTTCAACGTCAAAAACAAATATCTTACCATCCCCTATTTTACCCGTTTTTGCTTGCAGTAAAATAGTTTCAACGGCTCTATCGACTAAATCATCTGGAACAACCAACTCAATTTTTATCTTAGGTAAAAAGTCGACATTATATTCGGCACCGCGATAAAGTTCTTTATGACCTTTCTGCCTTCCGAAACCTCGCACTTCAGTCATTGTGATGCCACTAACACCGATTGAAGACAGCCCTTCACGAACGTCATCCAACTTAAAAGGCTTAATAATCGCTTCAATTTTTTTCATTAGATCTGAGTTTCCTTATTCATGGTCATAAACGGTAGGTATAGGGAGTCGTTTATGTTGTGTTTTTAAGTATATAGCTAATAGTTTATCATCGGCAACTTTATCCGTGCTTTTACCTTCTAAAAAGTCATCGATTTGGTCATATGTTAAGCCCAATGATGATTCATCCGATTTTTGTGGTGTTAACGTTTCTAGATCTGCTGTGGGTGGTTTTGTGATTATATGTTCTGGGGCCCCAAGTTGTTTTGCTAGACTGCGAACTTGACGTTTATTCAAACCAAACAAGGGAGCTAAATCACACGCTCCATCACCAAACTTTGTATAGAAACCCGTAATATTCTCAGCGGAATGATCCGTACCTAGCACCAAACCGTTCATCAATCCTGCTATATCGAATTGAGTAGCCATTCTTGTTCTTGCCTTAGCATTGCCTTTAACAAAATCACTCTTTTCAGCTGAGAAACTATTTACACCCGCAGCTAATAGTCCCTCGATTGCGCTTTCATGTATCGCATCTGCACCTGGCTTAATATTCGATGTGACTTGTAAACTAGGCTCAATAAAATCGATAGATACTTGGGCATCATCTTCATCCGCTTGAGTACCATATGGCAGCCTTACTGCAATAAACTTATACTCATCGTCAGATTCTTGATTCAATTCATTCACCGCTAATTGTGCTAAACGACCTAATGTGCATGAATCAATACCACCGCTAACCCCTAACACTAAACTATGCAAACCTGACTCGATTAGCTTATCCTTAATGAACTGTGTTCTGCGTTGTATCTCATGTTCGACATCTATTTCAGATAATACACGCATTTCTTCGATTACTTCAGACTTCAACATGAGCTCTTCTCTCTTTTTTTCTAACTAAGCAGTATTCATTTTAAAGTGTAAACTTTAGATAATAAAAGAACCAAATAGCTCTGCATTTTGATGCTTATTATACCAAGGCTAAATTATATACATTAATACAAGGTATTAACTACGCTAACGAGCGTCGTTAGTGTATACGCAACTAAAATAGAAATAGCGTATAATTGTTGTAAATATTATTGGGGGTCACTGTGTTAAATAACAAGATTACCACGCAAGTTAATAAAACTAATCAAAAAGGCGTTACGCTTCTTGAAATGATGATCACATTAGCAATATTAGCGATTGTATTAACGATTGTCGCGCCCAGTATGCAAAGTTTTCTAATTAAAAATAGGATTACAGCCGAAATTAATGAAGTCAGCGGGATAATTCAATATGCTCGGCATCTCGCCATTGATGAACAAATCAACGTTATTGTTTGCCCTTCTGCAGACTTTGAAGGATGTGGAACCAATTGGAACAATCCGAAAATCGTGTTCATTGATACTAATGTAGATGGCAATAGAAGCTCAGGTGAAGATCTTTTAGTAACAACATCGAAGTCCTCTGCGTCGACAAAAATCACAGGGCCAAACACGAATATTCATTTCAAAGGTTCAGGTGCTGCAAGTCAATCGTTTAGTATCCAAATATGCCCAAGCAATGACGACGAAACCTATGCTCGAGCGCTTTCCGTATCTTTGCAAGGGCGTGTAAAGGTGAGCTCTGATGCAGACCAAGACGGCACCCACGAAGACATGGATGGAGACACATTAACCTGCACCTAAACACGAATAGAGTACACGTTATTAAACTACGAAAATAAAGCCTAGATAATAATTTTTTACTGGGGTTTTCGTTTTTTATAGAAGTTATAATTTAATAGCCTACCGAACGCAGCCGCTAATGACGTTAATACTCTCTTATTCTGACGCAATCATAACAGACCATCAGATACATTTGTCTTCATAACTTTTGCAGTATCGCTTGAGGTAACAAACAAAAAATATACGTCAGTCGCCTATTTAAAATAGCTATGCTTATGCTGGATAATCATGAGCATAAGCCACGTGAGTGGAATGCGATGGACAATATCATAACTGCAATGCATTAGGCAGTAATGCACCTTTAAGCGTTTTCTAAAGTAGTGGTTTAAGAAGCTAGCATTACCAAAAAACGGCAACACTACTAGCACTCCCCTCAATGTGAAGCGAGTGCAACAGAGCAGAAAAAATTAACTAGCAGGTCCAACAAAATTCGCTTGTAGCGATGCTTCCATCATCGTCTAAATCCCATGCTTTGCGTCCATCGCTATAAATAAATAGCGCGCCATCACCGGCCAATGTGCCTCCTGAGATTGGCGTTGCCTTCAAACGAAAGGTAAGACCGTTCGATGACACCTCATCTATGCTTAAATCGTAACGCTTATTTGACGCAGGCTCAGAGCTAGGTGAATGAGCAGCAAATATATTTGGAGCTCCTGTATTAGCTCCACTTACGCCTGCCCCTTGGTACGAAAAGCTAGAAGCATGGTGTCTCTCCATTGCTGCCGCAAAGGCCATAAGATCAGCCTGCCCAGTGCTTCTCGCAGCACCATTAATCATATTTTGATAACTAGGAAAAGCAATTGCAGTGATTATCCCTATAATCGCAACTACAATCATCAATTCAATCAATGTGAAACCAAGTTGCTTTGTTCTAAATATCATTTATTCACGCTCCACTTCAGTCTTCCAAGTGTTTTTCTGAACTCGCTCAAATTTACCGTATATGTTTCTGGCTAAACATTCAAATTCAGAACCACAGGGAACAATTTCACCATTTTCATCAGTCTCTACGACGGCGGATACGCATTCTGCACCTAAACAAACCACCGGATTAACAATATTCTCGATCAATATTTTGGTATCGGGGGCAATACCCGTTTGCTTGAGCAACGCAAATCTATCGGTTGCATCCTTCTGATCATTATCATTTAAATCTTCAACCGCATTACCATCAACAAGATTAACTAGATATGCTCTGCTGTTACCCGTTGGCGGAGCACAAGCACTTACATTAGAACTGGCCGGAAGGTAAGTGGTAAAGAAGATTTGATAATCAAGAATTAGTGGTGAGGCCAACACTTTTTCTCCATTTTGAGTAAGACGGATCATCCAACCATCTTTCGATGCAAACAGACTACTTTGAAGTGCTTTTTCCTCAGCGTCACCACTCGTTAATAGATGCTCCGTTGCGTCATATAAACTAGCTGGACTCACTGGCGTATCCGGCAATGTGAATTTATCGAACTCATCACGAACAAATACACCTTTGTCTTTGATCATTACAAAACTATCTTCAACTGTGGTGTTCAGCGGTCCAGCTCTAAAACCAGAGCCTATAGCTATTGCAAAATAATGCTCGTTTGTCGTTGAAATCTCTGCAATATCAGGCGCGTAAAAGAAACGCTTGTTTTGCTCAGGTAAATCTCCACTTAGTTGCGCTAATAATCCGCCTCTAATCAGATTGCTCGTAGATTGGCCATTATAAATATCTAATCGGAATATCTGTCCACCCATGTCAGCTACATACATGTGATCAGCTAAACCATCGTTATCGCGATCAATTACTGAGATCCTTGCAGGGATACTATATTGCATATCACTTAACATTAAATCAGCATTATCATTACTCGCAGACCACAGCATATCCCCTGTATTTGCATCAATAATGTACACAGCATTTCCTATTGAATCAGCACTGCGACTTACTTTTGAATCCTGATCCTCATCATAGCCACCACCAACGATCATGACATCTTTAACTATGCCACCAATATTAATTTTGGTAATAGTGGGTCTCGACCACGACTGGCC
>JBLIKM010000152.1:0-4044 GCA_047636295.1 Methylophagaceae bacterium | reverse complement strand
TCAGGTCCACCTGATTGTAAATAAATCCATAAATCATTAGCTTGACCATAAGCAATCAATGCCTGTTGATCTTGCTCGGATAAAGGATCAAGATTTCTGAACACTAAAGCAGTATGCTCATCATCCATTGCCACTTCAATTTGAGCGATTCGATCATAGCCTTCTAATTTGGCAATCATCTCACCTAACTCGGCTAAGCGTTCACCGACACGGGGCTCTAACACGACACAACGTTCTAATAAAGCAAGATAAGGCGTTCCTTTTTCTCTAAATCCGACTAATACCCGTTCTTTTTTAGCAACATATTTTACACCGAGTCGTGCTTTACGACGATATCCCCATAATGGCCCAGTCAATGGTGCTAACCACTGTTGTGGTGTGACATTACCAAAATGGTTTAAATGTTCTTCTAAGGTTTTTTGTTTTAAGGCTAATTGTGCTTCCGGTGCCATATGCATCAAACTGCAACCGCCACACACCCCAAAATGCTGACATTTTGCATCAACGCGGTCATTAGCCGCCTGTAATACCTCTATAGTGCGACCTTCATCATATTTACTATGCATTTTACTATAGACAAACTTAACCTGTTCACCCGCTAAAGCACCATCAACAAATACTGTTTTACCCTCAATTCTCGCCACACCACGACCATCGTGGGATAAAGATTCAATGTGAGTTTCTACAGGATCTTGTGGTACCCGTTGCCTGCGCTTAAAACGTCTTGCCATTTTTAATCTCTATTCTCTAATCTAGGAAATAGTTACAGCTAACTGTAAAAATCTCATTCTGAAATAAAAAATCCAGCGATGTCATTACATCGCTGGATTTTAGTAGCGTAATTTTATGATTATTTTTGTTGCCAGTTACCACTCGTTTGATACCACCAACCTGCAGCAGCGTTACTTATCCAACGACGAGAAAAGGTAGTTTGAATATCCGTCTGCCACTCTGGATGGCCATTAGCGCGGGCAATTTCTCCATACAAAGCAGTACGGTCCTTATTTTCATCTGCCACTAAACCATTAACGATGTTGCGATCTCTCAATGACACAGCCTTAGCATCACGTACCATAATCAGGCCATTTTCAGTCAATCCAATCGCCCCATTATCATAATAAGTTTTCAAGCTTTCGTGGCGCAGCTTCATTTTATTTTGAATATCCGCAATCGCAGGCGAGTTAATATTTAAATTGGCTTCTGCTGCTGCAGGTGATATCAACCAATTCAAAACACTGACGGCTATTGGCTTATTCACTGACGAAGAATTATTGGACTGATCTGCAGGATCAGCAGGCGCGCCGTTCGGTTTAGTCTCTTCACCCCAAACATTACCGATAATCTTATCGGCCGCTTTTTCTGCAGCGGCTGCGGGGAAATAAATATTAATCGTCACACATGACACTAACATTAGCCCCGCCACACAACTACTTAACCCCTTAAATAACGTCATTTTGTTTTCCTTTACTCAATTACGGGACCAGAGCTTTGGCTCACCGCTTTTAATCGTTCAATTAAATCTGGCCAATCCACCTGCCGAGTATAGCCCACTACATTAATACGTGGTGGCAAACCGCCACCTTTTACAATGTAATAACCTTGTTTAGCTTCACCTAGCCCTGACATGACACAGGTTTCATTGCGAAGTATGCAACTTAGACCTAATTTTTGATACGAAAAATCCTCAAAGAACCGCAAAAAACTGCGAGATAATAAACCACCTACGCCGCCACCAATCTGAGATAAATTATCGATTGCTTTTTGACTGATTCGCCGCCGACTGTCATCGTCTTCTGGCGTAGCAAAATGTGCATAAAATTGCACCGGCTGCCAGTTCGATAAACGTAAATCACTTACACTGCCATCTAACTTTCCAGTTATTTTACCAAAGTCGAATGTTTGTGTGAGTATTTCTAAGTCGAGTCCTATTAAATCAACATTGGCATAGAGCTGAGGCAAAGTCCCTAAAGGCTTGTCTAAACGCAAGTTGCGAATAACGGTTGTACCTTCAAACAGCTTAACCATTAATGCCCCATCAACCTGAATCTGCTGATTAACATAACTAACCTTTGGAATCACTCCCGATAACTTGCCATGTAATAAAGGCCAACCTAAAGCGGCACTCAATGATTCCATCGAAATCGGTGTTAATAAACCATCAAAAGTCCATTGTGTTTTCTCATTTATCCCACGGTGTAAATTAAATTCGTTAACCAGCAAAGCACCATCTAAAATCGGTAATGACCAAGGTTCTAAAAGTGTGAGTGAGGATGATTGAGCTTCTATTTGTAAAGTTGATCCACCAAAGGGTACGGCATAAACATAGCCGCTCTGCCAGGTTAATTTAGATTGCGTTATGGTTTGACTATTTGACCAAGCAATATCACCATTTAAATCATAAATACCAAAGCGGCTTTTTTCATCATCTATATAAACCTTATCCAAATTAACTGATAATTGATAATTATCTGCTTGCTGCGTAAATATCAGCCCAAGTTGACCCACTATTTCCAATTTATCTGCCGCCGTACCTAATGTAAAAGGTTGCAACCATACCGAATATAACATGGCTAAATCTGCATGTTTAATCGTAAGTTCCAGTGTTTCAATCTTTTGCAGACTACCCGAATAAGTACCTTGTAGTTCGACTATATCGTCGTGATTTATGTGCACATCACTAATGACAAGATGTTGCTCAGTACTTTGCCATTCACCTGTTGCCAATAACGACAAGGCTGCATTACTAAAATCGGCAAATATAGGCTCACCATACGCTTGACCAGCATTTAAACTAATGTCCGTATGCCACAGCCATGTTTTATTTTTCTGTTTCAGCTCTAGCAATAAGTCCATGGCTACGTTTTCAGTGACATATTTACCCTGACTATCACTTAAATTCAGTGCTGAAGCCTGCAACTTAAGCTTAAGTTGCGTAAGTTGCTGTTGATGACCGCTCAAATTTGCTTGCAGCGTAATATCTGAATCAAAGGTCCAGTCCGTTAATATCGCCTTATCTATATCTAGATAAGGTGAACTAATTTGGACTAATTTGGCTAATGAAGCTTGTGGGCTTGCCACCGAAACTTGCCAGTATTGCGTATCGTAATTGGCCTGTATTGTGAAGCTGGCATCTGCAAATTTTAAGTTAGAAACAGACAAATGATAATGTGCTTGTTCAGCCGTGGCTTTCAGCGAAAAATGAACGTTTTGAGAGCCAAACTCTCCATGAATAAATCCAAGCTTACCTGCAGCGCAGCGTGTCTGTGTTGACAGTAATACTAATTCAGTACAGTGTAATGTTACTTTTTTTAGCTCACCTATCGGTTGAGCTAACACGATCGAATCTGCGCTGGCATTTACAAGCAAGCCCTGCCTTGTTAATTGCACCTTAACTACTAGATTTTGAGCACTTAGATCGTCAAAACTCCACTGACCAATTGTTAACTTAAGCTGATCATTGGTAAATGCAACACACTGCCAGAGCACTAACACCGCCGCACACAAAACCAGCCATGTTGACGTCTTTTTCATTATTCGGCAGGAAAAACACCCGTTGACAAGTAACGGTCACCACGATCACAGATGATGCAGACAATCACAGCATTGGATAGTTGTTCTGATAATCGTAAGGCAGCAGCGACTCCACCACCCGAAGACACACCACAGAAGATACCTTCTTCAGCCGCCAAACGACGCATGGTACTTTCAGCAACATCTTGTTCCATATCGATAATCGAATCGACGCGTTCTGGTTCAAATATCGTAGGTAAATATTCTTTTGGCCAACGGCGTATACCTGGAATACTCGCGCCATCAACAGGTTGCACACCCACTATTTGAACATTAGGATTTTGCTCTTTTAGATAACGTGAAGTCCCCATAATAGTGCCGGTTGTGCCCATCGCACTGACAAAATGGGTTATTTCGCCATCAGTATCGCGCCAAATTTCAGGTCCAGTTGTTTCATAATGAGCCAAAGGGTTGTCAAAGTTAGCAAATTGATTAAGCACTTTGCCTTTCCCTTGCTTTTGCATTTCTAGGGCT
>JBLIKM010000151.1:0-4053 GCA_047636295.1 Methylophagaceae bacterium | reverse complement strand
GTCATCCAAACAACCGTTGCTTTGAAATGGCTAGTAACGTGGGGTTGATGATCTCGATGCACGATCATATCGCCACGGCTGACATCAACTTCATCTTCAAGCGTTACGGTAATCGCTTGACCAGGAATCGCTTTATCTAAATTACCATCATAAGTAAGCAAGGCTTTAACGGTACTTTCTTTGCCTGACGGCAAAACAGTAATCTCATCACCTGGTTGCAGAATACCGGATGCTAAGGTGCCACAATAACCACGAAAATTAAGGTTAGGACGATTAACATATTGCACAGGAAAACGTACGTCTTGTAGATTAGCATCATCTGCAATTTCGACATTTTCCAACAACTTCATCAGCGTTTCACCTTGATACCAAGGCATATTTTCACTCTTATTCACCACGTTATCGCCAACTAATGCTGAGAGTGGCACGTAATGCACATCTTCCATTTCTAGTTCACGGGCAAACTCGCTGTAGTCTTTACGAATATCGTCATAAACCTGTTCGCTATAATCTTTAATATCCATCTTATTGATAGCAACAATAAGATGTTTAATGCCTAATAAATTGGCGATAAAGCTATGACGACGTGTTTGTGTTTGAACACCATAACGGGCATCAATTAATATGACGGCTAATTGGCAATTTGATGCACCTGTCGCCATATTACGTGTGTATTGTTCATGGCCAGGCGTATCCGCAATGATGAATTTACGTTTGGTCGTTGAGAAATAACGGTAAGCCACATCGATAGTAATACCTTGTTCACGCTCAGCTTGCAGACCATCTACCAGCAAGGCCAAATCAACCGCTTCACCCGTCGTCCCTGATTTAACACTGTCACGAGTTACCGCTTCTAACTGATCTTCATAAATCATTTTTGAATCGTATAACAAACGACCAATGAGGGTACTTTTGCCATCATCCACGTTTCCGCAAGTCAGAAAACGTAACATTTCTTTATTTTCATGTTGCTTTAAATAAGCATCGATATCGGTTGCGATCAAGCTATCCGACTGGTATTTATTATCCGTATTGCTCATTAGAAGTAACCCTCTTGTTTTTTCTTCTCCATCGATCCTGACTCATCATGATCAATAGCACGACCTTGACGTTCTGATGTCGTGGCCAATAACATTTCTTGAATAATCTCAGGTAATGTTGATGCTTCTGATGCCACAGCACCAGTTAATGGATAACAACCTAAGGTTCTAAAGCGAATTTTTTCCATTCTCGGCTTTTGGCCTTCTGGAATACGCATGCGCTCATCATCGACCATTATGGTCATTCCGTTGTAATCAACCACTGGGCGTTCTGCCGCATAGTACAATGGCACGATTGGAATACCTTCCAAATGGATATATTGCCAGATATCAAGCTCAGTCCAGTTCGATAATGGGAAGACCCGAATACTTTCGCCTTTATTCACTTTACTGTTGTAAGTATTCCATAATTCGGGACGTTGTTGCTTAGGATCCCAACGGTGATTCTTATCACGGAATGAATACACACGTTCTTTAGCCCGAGACTTTTCTTCATCACGACGAGCGCCACCAAAAGCCGCATCAAAGCCATGCTTAGTCAGCGCCGCTTTTAAGGTATCGGTTTTCATAATGTCGGTATAACGAGGATGATCAAACGGATTAATGCCTTCAGCAACTGCATCTAGATTTTTCTCGACGATTAAGTCCAAGCCTAATTTTTCAACAAGGTCATCACGAAACTGAATCATCTCTTTAAATTTCCATGTTGTATCAACATGCATCAAAGGAAATGGCGGTTTACCAGGCGCAAACGCTTTCATTGCTAAATGCAGCATCACCGCCGAATCTTTACCCACCGAATATAGCATCACTGGATTATCAAACTCTGCTGCTACTTCTCGCATGATGTGAATGCTTTCTGCTTCCAGCTGCTGTAGATGTGTTAACTGTTTTTTAGTCATAAAATTCTCTAATTATTTTGCTTTAACGTGCAGGCCACATTCTTTTGATTCTGGATTTTCCCACCACCAACGACCAGCACGAATATCTTCACCTGCCGTAATCGCTCGAGTACAAGGCGCACAACCAATGCTGGCGTACCCTTGATCATGTAATGCATTATAAGGCACATCAAATGCTCGAATATAAGCCCACACATCACCGTTCGACCAATCGGTTAAAGGACTAAATTTTTGCAAACCAAAACCTTGATCCCATTCTGATATAGGCAACTCGCTCCGTGTTACCGCTTGTGTACGACGCATGCCCGTTAACCATGCTTTTTTACCTGCTAAGGCACGTTTTAATGGTTTAACTTTACGAATACCACAGCATTTTTTGCGCAATTCAACACTGTCATAAAAAGCATTAGGGCCTTGATCAGTCACAAAGTTTTCGACATCAGCGGCATTAGGAAAATAAACGGTCACCTCACGTTGGTAATGCGTTTTAGCCTGTTGCATAACCTCATAGGTCTCTTTTGGTAAACGCCCCGTATCCAGTGTAAAAATCTCAATTTCTGGTGCGAATTTACAAATCAGATCCATTAACACCATATCTTCCGCACCATAACTTGATGCCAAAGTAGCAAGATTATAATCTGCTGCCATTTCCGTCAAGACTTGCTTAACCGCTTCAATCTTGGCCGCTAACTTTTCATTAGTGTTAATCATGTTCTTTTTATCACCTTAACCGTTGATGTTCGCGGTTGTTTCGATTCTATCTCACAAATCTGACCATCTTGACGTAAACTTTTTATAACGTCATCAACAGCATCACCATTATTAATCTTAAATAAAATGGCCTGATCTCGCTGCATTGTGCCGACTATTTCTCGCGCTTTAATATAGTGCATAGGACAGCCATATAAAGTGAGATCAGTGCTTTCAATTACACTAGACATTTAATTCCGACTCCTAACAATATTACGGCTAAAAAAGGCCTCATTACTTGGTCGGGAATTTTAACACCTAAGTGACTACCAATATAAATACCCGGCAATGAACCCATGACTAAATATGATAATAGCGACCAATCAACTGTACCCACTGCCGAATGGCCTAAACCAGCGATAGCAGTCAGAGGAACAGCATGAGCAATATCAGTGGCGACAATTTCTACACCTTTCATTTTCGGATATAAAAACAATAGAATCACTGCACCTAATGCACCTGCGCCCACTGATGATAAGGTGACCATCACGCCCAGAAAGCCACCGGTTAATACGGTTGCTACAGCCTTATGTTTTTCATCCTGCCGCATCCTGTAGAGCGCACTTACCACGGGATGATTCGTTTGCGCTTTCATAATGCTGCCAATTCTAGATTTTAATAATAAAGCACTGGAAGTCAATATTAGTGCGATACCCAACGCCGTGGTGATCAAGTCGGTATGCCCACCGGTGCCAACGCCAGTGGCATTTAAAGCCCATAAGGTTAAGAGAGTAGTCGTGACGCTTCCCATTGCTAAACGTTTCACTACTTGCCAATGAACGACACCGTGACGCCAATATGCCCAGACCCCGCCAGCCTTAGTTATTGCAGCAAATAACAAATCCGTACCGACAGCTACAGCGGGTTGAACCGCAAAAACAAAGATAAGAATCGGCGTCATTAATGAACCACCGCCGACACCCGTCATACCAATCATTATACCCACAGCTATCCCAGCTAACGTATATCCCCATTCCATCGTATTTTAAGCGCCTGCAATTATATAAAAGGTGACAAGTTTACCACCACACAATATCCTATCAATGAATATAATTAACTATTGATATAATTAAAAAGAATATAGATATGAAGCTACAACAATTCAAGTACGTTCGTGAAATTGCTCGACATGGTCTGAGTATCTCCGCCGCAGCTATTGCCATGCATACCTCTCAACCGGGAGTCAGTAACCAATTGCAGCTTCTTGAAGATGAGCTTGGCCTACAAATTTTTGGACGTCATGGTAAACGATTAACGGGCTTAACCTTATTTGGTCAATCTGTTATTAAAATGGCTGATCGGGTATTACTTGATGTAGAAAATATCAGCCAGCTAGCCGCCGACAGTAAAGATGAACAACT
>JBLIKM010000150.1:0-4107 GCA_047636295.1 Methylophagaceae bacterium | reverse complement strand
TTGGTGTGCCAAATAAGGTTTCAAAGTTACCTGCATGTTGAACTTCTCTGCCTGTAACCGTAACGATACGAGAAATTAAGGGCTCACCATATTTTATAGCCCGACCGATAGCGTAAGCTGTGCCAACATTGTGGCTAACAATACCGATATCAATCGGTAGGCCATTCGTTGGAACTTGTTTACCGGTGACGATTTGAATCAGTTGTTTTTCACTACCTGTTGGATAACGTGTTGGAATAACCACCACTTTTGTATATTGAAGATGTGACCGTGCGCCTAATGTAAGCTCCATTGCTGAAATGGCCTCAGGTTTATTATCTTCAATAGCGATTACACAGTCTTTAACACGTAGTGCAAAGCACATGATTTCAATGCCATCAAGAATACCTTCAGCACGCTCGCGCATAATCATGTCATCACAGGTGATGTAAGGTTCACACTCCACACCGTTAATGATTAATGTTTCAACATGATGGTGGACGCCAGGATTGAGTTTGATAAAGCTAGGAAACCCAGCACCGCCTAATCCTACAATACCTGCTTGACGGATAAGCTGACGTATTTCGTGTTCGGATAAGTCTGTAAAATCACTTATTGGTTGACGTCTAATCCACTTGTCTTCGCCATCGGTCTCAATGCTTATACAAAGTGCCGTTAAGCCTGATGGATGAGGCACGGCTTGTTCATCTATCGCGGTGATGGTGCCCGAGCTTGGAGCATGTAAAGCTACGGATATATGGCCCTCGGCTTTGGCTATTTTTTGGCCTTTCAGTACTTTATCACCCACAGCAATGATAGGCGTCGATGCTTCACCAATATGCTGCTGTAATGGAATAATAAGCCTTTTACTCAATGGCATTTTACGTATCGCAACCTGAGTGGAACGTTTTTTCTGACCATTTAATATTAAGCCGCCAGGAAATGAGCCTAGTTTTTGTGTCATGGCTGATCGCCTAGTTTGAAATTGATGTGTGCAGGATCGGGCCAACGCCAAGTATTTGGACTGGGTTTAGTTTCAACCATATCTATGCAATCAACAGGGCAGGGTGGCAGGCACAGTTCGCATCCGGTACATTCACTGCCGATAACGGTATGCATGTGTTTGGCGGCACCAAGAATGGCATCAACAGGACAAGCTTGAATACATAAAGTACAACCGATACAGCGATCTTCATCGATAACGGCGAGCATCTTAGGTTTTTCAACACCACATTCTTCATCAAGTGGTTTGAACTCGACCTCTAATAAATCAGCTAGGGCGTGAATGGTTGCTTCGCCGCCAGGTGGGCAGCGGTTAATATCCACTTCACCTGCTGCTATCGCTTCGGCATAAGGACGACAACCAGCAAAACTACATTGACCGCATTGAGTTTGTGGCAATATTTTATCGACTTGATCGGCGATAGGATCGCCCTCAACTTTAAAACGAATAGCTGCGAAGCCCAATACTAGCCCAAGAATTAACGCTAACAGCGTAATAGCAAAAATCGCGGTAAACATTAAACGTGAACCAGACCAGCAAAGCCCATAAATGCCATTGACATCAAACCTGCTGTGATGAGACCTATGGCGGCGCCTTGAAAGGCAACAGGCACATCAGCTACGGCAATGCGTTCGCGCATAGCGGCAAAGATGATTAAGACCATTGAAAAACCAATCGCCGCACCGAAACCATATAAAGCAGATTCTAAAAAGCCATGATCTTGTTGAACATTTAGCAATGCAACCCCTAATACGGCGCAGTTAGTGGTGATAAGTGGTAAAAATATGCCTAATACTTGATAAAGTATAGGGCTGGTTTTATGCACTACGAGCTCGGTAAATTGCACTACAACTGCGATAACAAAGATAAAACTAATCGTGCGAAGGAATTCAATTCCTAGCGGCGCTAGTAAGTATTCATTAATCAAATAACTACTAA
Source organism: Methylophagaceae bacterium (assembly GCA_047636295.1). Taxonomy (GTDB): domain Bacteria; phylum Pseudomonadota; class Gammaproteobacteria; order Nitrosococcales; family Methylophagaceae. Next base: position 2,186 of record JBLIKM010000150.1, on the reverse strand, counting down.
TCGATGAAAGTGTCAACACAAAAGTAGTCGCAAGTCCCATACCTATAGCTGTTTCTAATTTTCGAGAAACGCCCATGAATGGACACAGTCCTAGAAACTTAACTAGGACTATGTTGTTGACTAAAATGGTGCTAATTAAAATGAGCGCATAGTCTGTCATGCAATAACCTACTGATTTAATCGGGATTTGTTCATCTTTAACAATGCGGCTAAAAATGACTACAAATATTGATCAATCATTATAGCTGATAAAGAGCAGGTTTCGTAGTGTTAATGACGATATTAATGCTTGCTTATTAAAGGCTTAGCAGGTTTTAGTATAACGATATACTGAAAGCTTAATTAGTTATTTTAGACGTCGAGTGCGAACAGCAGCAGCGAGTTCACGCAATAATATTTCACTATTGTCCCATGCCATACAAGCATCAGTGATGCTTTGTCCGTAGAGCAGCGCTTTGTCTTTTTCTACATTTTGACGGCCCGCTATTAGGTTACTTTCAAGCATTAATCCCATTATGTGATCTTCACCTTGAGCAATTTGATTAGCGACATCACGACACACTACCTCTTGCTGAACGTAACTCTTACCGCTATTAGCATGGCTACAATCAACCATGAAACTTGCTTTCAAGCCGGTGCGGCCAATAATTTCAACTGTTTGGTTAATACTGTCTGCATCATAGTTAGGTGTCTTGCCACCACGCAAAATAACATGGCAATATGGATTGCCCGTGGTCGAGAATATGGCGGAATGGCCTGCCTTGGTCAGCGACATAAAATGATGTGGTTTTGAAGCAGATAAACAGGCATCAACCGCAGTTTGTAATCCACCATCAGTGGCATTTTTAAAACCAACTGGACAAGATAGACCAGAGGCTAATTCACGGTGAGCTTGACTTTCAGTAGTGCGTGCGCCGATAGCACCCCAAGAAATTAAATCAGCAATATATTGGGGACTAATTAAATCCAAATATTCACTGCCAGCGGGCACGCCCATTTCCGCAAGATCGAGTAATAATTTTCTGGCTAGACGTAAACCGTCATTAATTTTGAAACTACCATCTAGGTAAGGGTCATTTATTAGACCTTTCCAGCCGACGACGGAGCGTGGCTTTTCAAAATAGACCCGCATAATGATTTGTAGCTCATCTTTCAATTCGCTAACAAGTGGTTTTAGGCGAGTCGCATATTCACGTGCCGCATCTGGGTCATGAATTGAACAGGGTCCGATAATGACTACAAGACGATCATCTTTACCTTGAAGAATCTTTTGTGTAGCTGAGCGAGCGTTAAAGACGGTTTCAGAGGCATGTTCAGTAATAGGAAATTCTTGGTGCAGTTGTATTGGCGGCAAGACTTCTTGCATACCAGTAATACGCAAATCATCAGTGTTGTATAGCATGAAACGTTGCACTCGGAAATATCACAATCGGTCATTATACTAGTTGAATGTCATTACTACTATGTTTGATGGACTTTAAAACTAAGCATCTTAATCTGGCAATGAATTAATTTTGACGCTTTGTTCGCATAGTACATGCTAAAATTCACCTAGTATTAAGACGTATAGGAATATACTGTTCAGGGGATTAGGAGTCTGAGATGGGCATTGTCGAATCAATTAAAAAAAATCATGATAAATACCAAGCAACACGTGGCGAATTAATCAATAAATTTGAGACACAAATCCGTCATTGGCCCAATAATTTTAATAAAAAATTCATCAATACACGTAATGTCGCTGAATTTCTAGAGTCTTATTTACATTTTTTTGACCATGAATATCATGATCAAAAAGTCTTATTAAAACAGAGTGAGCCACTACGCAATGTGTACAGTCGTCTTAATGCCCAGTTAGGTGAAGAATCTTTTGTCGGTGAATGGTTTACGCTTGAGCAGCAATGTATTGAACAGTTTGCAAATGTTACGGGTGATCAGCAATGGATTCATACTGATCCTGTCCGTGCAAGTCAAGAATCTCCATTCAAAACCACCATTGCTCAGGGGTTTTTAACCTTGGCATTAATTCCTTTGCTGACCGATAGCGTTGACCCTGATAAAAGTGTCTACCCTGAAGCGAGAATGGTGGTGAATTATGGCCTTAACCATGTTCATTTTCCGTTTCCAGTTAAGGTGGGAAAACGTATTAGAGCTCGCAGCCGGGTGATCAAATTAGTACCGATGAA
>JBLIKM010000149.1:0-4175 GCA_047636295.1 Methylophagaceae bacterium | reverse complement strand
CTGTAGTGGTGGCATCCCCTGCCGATCATTCACCTTTAATGCGCTTACATGGTGCGATGTTAGCGACCAGTATTGCCGAATACTTCCGTGATCAAGGTAAGCAAGTTTTATTGTTAATGGATTCATTGACTCGTTTTGCCCAAGCGCAACGAGAAATAGCCTTAGCGATTGGTGAGCCACCGGCAACCAAAGGTTATCCGCCTTCTGTATTTTCATTATTACCACAATTAGTTGAACGTGCGGGTACGGGGGTACAAGGTGGAGGAGCGATCACCGCAATTTATACAGTTTTAACCGAAGGTGATGATCAACAAGATCCTGTCGCAGATGCGGCAAGAGCCATTTTAGATGGTCATATCGTATTGTCACGGCGCCTAGCAGAAGCGGGCCAATATCCTGCGATTGATGTTGAAGCATCAATTAGTCGTGTGATGCCACAAATTGTAGCTAAAGAACATATTGAGATGGCACAATTGTTTAAACGAATATTTTCGACTTATCATCAAAATCAAGACTTAATCAATATCGGTGCCTACGCGATGGGAAGTGACTCAGAAATTGATGAAGCAATAGGACTTTATCCACAATTACAAACACTCATTAAGCAAGATATGCAACAAGCCGTGAATTGGCAGCAAAGTTTGGCTAATTTGAAACAGGTGATACAACCACCTGTTCCTAATGATAGAGTGACATCAGCGATGACGATTAATCAACAATCAAAACGTTTTTAACCCATCTTTAATGCTAAATCCTGATACATTAGAAATATGAAACGATCAAAGCGATTATCTCCTGTTGTAGTTATAGCAGCTAAAGACACTGAAACAGCCCTAATAAAAGTGGGTGCTGCTAATACTGCATGGTTAGCTGATAAGGAGCAATTGGATGATCTACATCGCTATAGGGCTGAATATCTCGATAGATTTCGCCGTGGTGATAAGGTGGTAATGTCTGCTCAAAAAGTGTTGGAGTTACGGAGCTTTCTGGTTCATCTTGATCAAGCCATAGATGCTCAAACTCAACAAGTTAAAACGAGTTATGCCGTCTTGGCACGTCAGCGCTTATTTTGGCAACAAGCCAGCAGTAAAGAACAAGCCATGCAGTTGCTAGTGGGTCGTTATCAAGATGAAGAGTTCAAACAAGAAGCGCGACAAGAACAGCTAGACAATGATGAACACAATACCTCGCAATGGGTGCGACGGCGCCGCTAAGATTGCTCAAAAGATTTCTTTTGGCTTCAGAGTCTCTGTTAGATGAGTGAACACAACGCATAAAATTACCAAATTTGTAAATAAACTGGCGTATAGAAATACTGTTTTTTTATTGTGCTAGTAGGGTCTAGTTATATATTTAGCTTATAAAATAAGCTGAAACAATTAGCTGGCATGTTCTCTGCAGTGTAGTCACTAAAAAGCGTAAAAATATTACTCGAAAGTAGCTATAAAAATGGAGGGAAATACGCTGTGGCCTGGCATAAGACCGTAATGACAAGTCAAGTGTATCGGCAAAAAAGAAACCTTAGTGCGGCACATGGCAATGATAAATCGGTTATTTTTGCCGGAAAAGTTGCCTAATCAACGACAACGTTGGGACGAAGCACTACAAATGTATGGTGATTATTTTATAGGCTATTCAGAGCAAAGAATAGGCAATGTTTGACAAAGAAATAACGGTAATAGACTGTGGCGACTTAGGAGCTGCCAATGTGGCTAAGATGAAGCCCAATAATGACCGCGCAACTTAAGGACAATAGCATGAGTGAATTACATGCAGCGAGTGACTCTCTAGATTTGATGGATCAAAAACAGGATAGCTCAGAACAATACCTAACATTCTCATTAGATGAAGAAGAATATGACGTTGAAATATTATGTGTACAAGAAATAAAAGGATGGGATAACGTCACTCGTATTCCTAACACACTCCATTATTTATGTGGTGTCTTGAACTTACGGGGCGCTGGGTTAAGTCCTGGTAGTCAGACTTTATAAAAATGTGTCGAGTCATTGCCATCATGAATCAAAAGGTCGGCGTGGGGAAAACCACAACGACCGTAAACTTGGGCCATGCGTTGGCGTTGGCAGGTAAAAAAGTCACTTTATTAGATTTGGACCCACAAGGTCAGATAGCGATTAGTCTTGGCTTCAACAATGAGCAAGGTGGTTTAGATCGGGTTTTGTTAGAAGGCGATAAGCTTGATGATTATTTAATATCCGCTCGTGATAATTTAGATGTAGTGTGTGCTGGAAATAATTTGGCTGATTTTGAATATGTAGTGACAGGCGGGGCATCGAGAGGGCATATATTACGTCGTGCTATTGAAGCCTCGGCATTGATGGCAGGTGATTTTGTGCTGATAGATTGTCCACCCTCATCCGGTTTATTAGGTATTAATGCCATGTTCGCGGCAGATGAAATAGTGATACCGGTATCGAGTGATTATTTATCATTACAAGGTTTATCACGGATGATGCAGATATTAAAGCGTACAGAAGCCGTATTAGGACATAGCATTCGTGTATGGATCGTTGCAACACGAATGCAGTTAAGACGTAGGCTTACAGAACAAGTCAGACTCAGAATATTAAAATATTTCCCTGGCCGCGTTTTGAATACCGTGATTAGAGAAAGCGTATCGCTAGCCGAATGTCCGAGTTTTGGACAATCGATATTTGAATATAAAGAAAAGAGTGCGGGCGCTGAAGATTATCAGTCACTGGCATTAGATTTATTAGGCGGGAGAACGGGCTGATGGCAGAAAACAGGACACCGATGGGGGACGGCCCCTTAGCGTGGTTAACGGAAGCATATGAGCTGGATAAATCTGAACCTCATAAAATTGCTCAGACACGCCTGCGAACAAGACGTGACTCATCTCGTCAAGAAGTAAAAACAGTTGAAAAAGAAAAAACAGACGTGGAGCTACTAGAAGAAAGTTTCGCCGTTTTAGCGCTACAAGGTAATGCACTTGCTGCCCGCTTTTATCAACTGTTATTTGAAAATTATCCTGATGTAATTCCTTTATTTTCGGCGGTTTCACCAGATGAGCAGCAGAAGAAGTTATTAGCATCACTGGTGCTTCTGGTACAAAACCTACATAAACCTGAACTACTCGGTGAATATTTAAAAGGCTTAGGTGCACGCCATGTCCATTATGGAGTCATCGCGGAGCACTACCCCTTAGTAACTGAGACTTTATTATCCGTAATGGAAGAGTTTGCAGGCGACGTTTGGACAGCAGCAGTAAAGCAGGCATGGCAAAGCACCTTAGATACAATCACAGCAACCATGTTACAAGCATATGAGCCGATGGAGGCTGATGAGATAGAAAATACGAAAGCAGAAATAGAACAAGAATTAGTGTTAATGCGTTCAGCAGTTGATGGTGCAAGCACTGCTTTGATGATGTGTGATAAAGATCTCGTCATTACTTATGTTAACCGGCATGGGTGATGATGGTGCACAAGGTATGTTAGAAATGAAGCAAGCCGGTGCCTTTAATTTTGTGCAAGATGAAAAAAGCTCGGTGGTATGGGGTATGCCAATGCAAGCCGCTAAAATAGGTGCAGCAGAATTTTAAGTACCTTTAGATAAAATTGCTGCTAAATTAATGAGCTTAGATTGAAGATAATAAATCTCCAGGAATGGTAAATTAGCGGGCATGAATTTTCAATATCAATCCTGCGAGAAAGATGAGACATCAGGCGTCCTTCTAACTATTAGAATCGAAGATAGTGGACTAGATTGTGGTTGCCGACACCCTGTTAAGAATCTGGCAGAAAATAACGCTTGCTATAGTTATGGTGACGTTCTCATCCGTCAACGATGTCACAATTATTATAGTGGTATTGGTAATTGAGGCCATGCGGTATGTCTTTGGTCGATAGGCTAAAGTAACTGGGTATGCGGCCTTGGTATTTATCTACGATTAAAATTTATGATTGGCATATTGATTGCTAACTTACTTGCATCAACAAGTGAAACGTCAGCAAAATGACGTTGGAGGAGACTGTATGGCTCAGGCATTTTTATTAAAAACAGACGTGGCAATGATCAGCAGTAATGCAAGTCAAAAGCATATTAAGAATCAGGCTATAGATACTGATGAGAGCAGGATTGAGTCCTTCTCATCTGCTTTAGATAAACAAGTGGATAAAGACGTAGATAAACAA
>JBLIKM010000148.1:0-4187 GCA_047636295.1 Methylophagaceae bacterium | reverse complement strand
AGTTAATTCTGCTGGGGCTTTTTTATTGCAATCGAAGTGCAATAAAATATTGGCCATTATTCTGAAAAAGGAAAACTTCACTATTCAAACAACTATGCAATCAGAGAGCATCAAGCTTAAATTGCATGATTAGCCAATCATCATCAGGCTTCTTGGTGACAAGATCACTAGTCTGAAGTTGCTTTCCTTTAAGTTGACTATGCTCTTTAAGAAAAGCAATAACACTATTCTGACGGGCTAGGGCAAGGTGGCGAAGGTCTGAATCGGTGATTAATTCAGCCTCTATTAAACGTGCTTTCAACGTTGCATTGTAAACCAGCACATCCAACTCACTATCAGGCTTTTCTGATGTTGTGCTAGCCTTCTCAAGCAATGTTTGTTTTATAGTCTGTACCTCTGGGCTTAATGTCGCTGTTGTATATAAACGTTCCAAAACCATCTGATTTCTGTCCATGAGTTTTTGTTCGGAATAAGTATCCTTCAAACTGGTTTTAATGCGACGTTCGACGGCCTCCACTTTTAGGACTTGACGATCAGTTGCTTGATCAAAAGGTGCTGGTATTAACAACGCCAATTGCGGTCTTTGTTGTAATGCCGTGGCTAAGTTGAGTAGTTTTTCTTGTTCAGGTGGGGTGAGATCACTACGACCAGCACGAAAACGAACATTCTTTATAGACTCGTCACTACTACCAATAAGGCTAGCTAAAAAACGAAAAGGTGCGGTGACGATATTACCGATGGCATTGGCAATCGCACCACGAATCACCGGGCCTATACTAAATTGTGGATCATTAACATTACCTTTAACCGGAATACTAAGCTCGATGACACCATCACTATTTTTCAACAATGAAATCGCGAGATCTAGAGGAAGAGCCAAGGCATCAGGTGACGCTACAGGCTCTCCTAAACGGATATCTCTAATAACAATTTTATTGGTGGCATTTAATTCATTGTTGATAACTTCATAAGTCAATTCAATATCACCCCTTCCTTCTGCAATTTCTCGCCCAGCAAACTTAATGGTGTAGGGACTAACACGTGGCAAATCTAAATTAGTAAATGCCAGATTGATTTTGGTTTGATGTGTGATATTCAACGGATTCATCGAGCCGTTAATTTCGACTAAGCCGAATTCATCCACTTGACCTTCTAAAGCAATATTCACCGGTTTTTGTGAGCGGGTTGAAAAACCACTAAGTTCACCATTGAGTTTATGCATATTGGCATGGAATACAAGCGGTAAATTCTCATCGGTATAGTGCGAGCTAGCATTGTTTACCTTTACTTTTCCGATGGCAAATTCATAAGCCGTAGAGGGTTCTAGTGTCGGTGAAGCATGTTGTTTGTCCTCTGTACCTGCGTGTTTCTTGACGAGTAATCCCATATTAGTTTCGCCGGTCTGGGTTACCAAAATTCGACTATAGAGTTTATCGACCATCACTTCTGAGATGTCTAATGATTGTTTTGCTAGCGAAAAATGAATACTGTTGAATGCTAATTTATCGAGGCTCAGCAGTTTCTCATTAAGCTTTTGGTTATCTAATTGTAATGCCATCAACGCCAGATTACCCTCGAAGACTAAGGGGTCTTGCTTATCAGTTGTTATCTTGGAGGTCGAGTCAATGCTGCCATTGATTAGCTTAATGGCAGCATATTGACTTAAATAGGGTTGCACAGGCACTAATGACAGTTGTTGAATACTGACTGTTGAGTTCAGAGCTAAGTTTGGGAATAATTGTATGTCCCCTTGAAGATCAATTTTACCGCCCGATTCTAAATTAATATTCGAGGTGAACGGCATATGATTATCGGCTAAAAGACTAAACTTTTGCAGGTTGGCTGCGATATTCACGGACAAATTAACTGGAGTTTCAGGTGCTTGGTCTACAAGCTCAAGGCGAGTATTAGCGATTGCAATGTTACCGATATCAATTTTTAAAGGCTTAGACGTATCATCTTGTTTTTCTGGCGATTTTGGCTCTTTTGACTGAGTTGCAAACATTTGAAGCCAATTGAGTTCACCTTGCTGGTTTTGTGTTGCCACAATATTGAAGTCATCAAGTAATACGCTGTCTATATTTAGTTGATTATCGGGATAAGTGAAATGACCATTACTAATTTTTATCGTATTAGCATTTAAAATGGCAGCAGGCTCGCCGAACTGGCTAATGCTAAAACGAGCCAGTTCGAGATCAATTTTACTGAGCTGGAATGCTGCACCAGCGCCATTAATATCGATGATATACGTCAAGTTTAAGTCTAGCAGACCATTATTAAATTCGAATGGTAACTCAGCCTTTAAATAACGATAGGGCATGCCTAAACTAAAGTTGTTTAAACTTATTCGACCATCTAAATGTAAGGGAGACAACGAGAACTTACCATATAGCCATAGTTCTGCCTTCTCTTCCAAATCAATGACTATGTCATTGCTAGCTGCTTGACCCGCCTGATTAGAAAAATTGTTAAGATGGATATTGATCGGGCTGAGTACGGTCTCAAAAGGATCTGTCGGCACATCATCACGATAATATAGCTCGCCTTTGGTGTAGTTGATCTTATTGATACTAAAGGTTATGCGTGGTTCTTTTTCCTGACTATTAATGGGTTTTTCTGGCGATTGTTGCTGATCATGTATTGCCGTTTGATTCCAACTTTCTACTAATTGCGTTAAGGAATTATCTGTTGCACTGTAACGTCGAAAATGCAATTTTGGCGATACAATGCTTATTTCCTCAATAATGAGATTAAGTTTGGCCATTTGTAAGGGTTGAATATTGATATACAGCTTGGCCCATCCTGCCAGTGGCTGTTTATTAGCATCATCTAATTGCAGGTTATCGACTTTCAATTCAAAGGTGTAGGGATTAAAGGCTACTTTTTGTACAGAAGCTTGAATACCAAGCCGTTGCTCTAAGGTATTTACGAGCTGTTTTTCTGCCAACCAAGGTATGAGGTAAAACCCAATCATTGTGTAGATAATGATTATGCTGAACATCCAAATCATCAGACGACGATAACGTCGCAAAGTAGCCTTAATAGAATTCATGATGAATGGTTTCCTTGATGTCGACAGGTCCAGTTTACATTAACAATACTTTAGATTATAGCCATAAAATAGTCTCAACATAGGGCTTTCATTGACTGTGGCGCTAGTAACATCATATGTTGAAGATTCTGTATCGAACAATTCAGGCTTTTTTGTCAACGAAAGTGAAATCTTTGCATGGCATAATAAAGTTGTCCCGTAGGACTCGCCGTCAAGCTAATGTCCTTTGAAACATTATGTTATAAATCATTAATAATGAAACAATGAATAGCTACACAATTATCGCGACAAAACCCCACTCAGGAGTTTGAAATGAGCCACAATATTGATTCGCCCGTCACCCATTTACTTAACCAACTCACCATTACATTTGACGTGATTGAAATCCCCTTGTCTGAAGACAAAAAACCGATCCGTAATCTCGAAGAGTTACTGACTTCTGAAGGCCGCGATCCATCATCAGTTGTACGTAGTCTGTTATTTAAAACGGGCTCTGGTGCCTTTGTTTTATTGGGTGTTGCCGGTGGTGGACGTGCCGACTGGGGCGTATTACGTAAACATCTTGATGAGCGAAAGCTTCGCATGGCTGAATTTGATGAAGTTAGTCAGATGACCGGCTATGTTGTTGGTGCGGTTCCGCCCATAGCTTTGCCGGAAACCATTCGGGTCTTACTCGATAAAAGTGTGACTGATCACGACACGGTCATTATTGGTAGCGGTGTACTGGGTTATGCGCTGGCTCTTTCTAGCAATGATTTGCAAGCGGCAATGCACGATGCAGATATTGGAGACTTTGTAAAAGCAGAAAACACTGAAAAGTGAAATGGATTTAATACCCCATAGGCCTATCTAGGCTTAATATAGAATGGAGAAAAGGAGATGGTTTTTCCGAGTATATTTTTGAAAAACTATATTAATCAAGGTGTCAGGTTAAAATAAATCTGCTCCTATTTAACTTCTATAATGTAACTCAGTAAATGGGGTACTAGTAAAATCAATACACCGGCAATCAATGATGATAAAGAGGTCAAGGCAATTGTCATTATTTTCTTCTTATCTACGGGATGAGTCTGAGTATGGTTGTGTTGGACATTTACTTGTTAGCTAACAATATTAATATTTCAGACAAAAAATG
>JBLIKM010000147.1:0-4192 GCA_047636295.1 Methylophagaceae bacterium | reverse complement strand
TAATTGGCAGGCAAGGTAGCTAAGGCTTTTTGCGCCGAAACCCTGATACAAGTAGCCAGATTCATTGATGGGTACTTGTTGGCAATCGTTCTATTAATCTTTGCTTTAGGCTTATATGAGCTCTTTATCGCAAAATCGAACACGCTGAAAAGATCCGAAACCTTATCATTCGTTTTAGCCATTCATAGTCTTGATGAGCTTAAATCCGTGCTTTAAACGGCTGATCATGAAGTTTTACGGACATGCGAACAGTATGAAATTTCACAGTGCTATAGCATTATTAGCGCTTGTGGGAGGTATAGCTCCGATTGGGATCATGCTTTATTTAACCCACGTAGAACAATATTAATACAATCTCCTCTTACTGTAATGAAACGGTAACGTAATCATTATCATGCTGTAACACCTCTTCTTTATGCTTTAGCAGTAAGGCAAATGAGAGATGAGAAATGAGAAATGCTTAATATTGAAAGCGCAATCCAACAAAAATTTCCTAACTTTGAACGCAAAAGTCCTTGGATAAAAAAATCTACGCTTGGTTTACTACGGAAATTATCATACGAACAAGAAGTTAATCAGTTTTTAGATACCCATCAAGATTTGAAAGGCTTCGATTTTATCGAGCAGGTATTAGAACACTTCAAATTCAGTTATTCGATCTCGCATCGTGATCGTGGCAACATTCCGGCTTCAGGGCGAGTTGTAATCGTTGCTAATCATCCTTTAGGCGCCTTAGACGGCTTATCGCTGTTAAAGTTAGTAGGTGAGGTTAGGCGCGATGTGAAAATAGTAGTCAATGATATGTTGATGAATTTCCAAGCAGTCCAAAACTTATTGCTACCGGTTGATAATTTAAATAAAGCCACTCAGAAAAGCAGTATTGCCAATATTATTAATTGTTTAAATAATGATGAGGCGATTATTGTTTTCCCAGCGGGTGAAGTGTCACGAATTAGACCCAATGGCGTACGCGATGGCAAATGGACGAGTGGATTTCTACATTTTGCAAAAAAGACTAACGCGCCAGTTCTGCCGATTTATGTTGATGCACGAAATTCGTCATTATTTTATAGCAGTTCAATGGTGTACAAGCCTTTAGCAGCAATGTTGCTGGCACATGAAATTTTTAATAAAAAGTCACAAACAATTACTTTACGAGTAGGTCAGTCCATTCCCTTTCAGCAGATTAGAGTTCTTCCTTTAGCCAAAAAAGAAATGGTAAAACTGATTAAGCGACACTTGTACCGCATAGGGAAAGGTAAATCACCATTATTTGAGACAGAACAAACAATCAGCCACCCTCAGGAACGCCGTGCAATTAAAAAAGAATTACAACAAGCAGAGTTGCTAGGAGAAACATTAGACGGCAAGAAAATATATTTGTTTGATTATCAATCTGATTCGACTGTGATGAATGAAATTGGCCGGTTACGTGAAGTTACTTTTCGGCAGGTTGGTGAAGGTACCGGCAAAAAAAATGACCTAGATCGTTATGATCGTGATTATCGCCATTTAATTCTCTGGGATGAACATGAGCTTGAAATAGCCGGCGCATATCGTCTAGCGGAAGTAAAAAGCTTGTTTTTAAAATCAGATACACGTGGCATATATAGTCAGGAATTATTTGATTATGACCAAGAAAAAATGGCATCATTTTTTGAGCAAGGTATCGAATTAGGGCGAAGTTTTGTTAGCCCAAAATATTGGGGCAAGCGGAGTCTAGATTATCTTTGGTACGGAATCGGCGCCTATTTAAAGCGTTACCCTGAAATACGATATTTGTTTGGGCCAGTGAGTTTAAGTGATAGTTATCCTGAATTTGCTAAGGCATTAATTATAATTTTTTATCAGCATTATTTTAAAGATAAAGCGCAACTTGCCACAGCACGCGTGCCGTATCGTATAAATTCTAACATCAAACAATGGGCAAATGATGTTGTGACTGGGCTTGATTATGATGCCGATTTTAAGGCCATGCGGGTTCAATTAGCGCATATGAATGTCAGTATTCCAACGCTGTATAAACAATATTCTGATTTGTGTGAGATGGGAGGCGTGCGATTTATAGACTTCAATGTTGATGCTGATTTTGGCAATTGTATTGATGGTTTGGTGATGGTTGATCTTCAGGCGCTAAAACCTGCAAAACACAAACGTTATTTGGCATAATAATCCCATCAAGACTCGTTAAACTAACGGCCATAAAAAAAGGCCATATCAACGTAATGATATGACCTTTTTTATTTGAATGGTTTGAAATTATTTTGTAATTGCAATTAATTCAATATCAAAAATCAATGTTTCGTTAGGACCAATGGGTGAGCCTTGACCCGCACCACGAGGACCATAAGCTAAATTAGCAGGTACAACGATTTGCCATTTAGCGCCTTCTTTCATCATTTGTAACGTTTCTTGCCAGCCTTGGATTACACCGTTAACTGGGAATGTAGCAGGTTCACCGCGGTCATATGAACTATCAAATACAGTGCCATCTAGTAGAGTACCTTTATAGTTAGCAATAACTTTGTCCGTTTCAGTCGGTGTTGCGCCATCACCTTCCTTGATAATGGTGTATTGTAAGCCACTTTCTGTAGTGACTACACCCTCTTTTTTAGCATTATTATCAAGGTAAGTCTGTGCAACTTCTTGTTTTTCATTCATGACTTCAGCCATTTCTTTGGCTTTTTTCTGTTGAAATGCGCCAATAACTTTTTCAGCTGTTGCTTGATCTAATTGTGGTTGTTTACCGGCAAACATATCTGCAACACCAGCGGTAAATGAATCCATTTCTAAATCAACACCTTCAGACATCATGTTTTGTCCGACTTGAATGCCGAAAATATAGCTTAATTGTTGCTGTTCAGTATCTAGTTCTGTGGCGGGCGTATCGGCCATTGCTGGGGCTCCAAATAAAAAAGGAAGAATTGCGAGTGTTTTTAATTTCATTTAAATGGTCTCGAATCGATAGGGTTATTTAACATAAAAGTAAGTGGTCATCAGCTTACTGATGATTGTCTTTAGTAAGCAACTAAGCAGATAAAGTTCACCAGTATTCATTCTCTCACATTTTTATAAGGATTATTAATTGAAATAACTGAGTGTTCTACTTGGTTATTATTTTAAATGGGACTATAATGGTCCCATATTAAGAGGGCACGATATGTTGCGAATGGGAAAATTAACAGATTACGGTATTGTTTTAATGAGTTATTTGGCTCAAAAAACAGATGCACAACACAGCGCACATGCGCTTGCCGATGCGGTACAGGTCCCATTGCCTACAGTGAAAAAAGTGCTCAAAGCGTTATCACAGGCAAACTTATTGACATCAGAACGTGGCGTGCGGGGCGGCTATAGTTTACATTGCAGTCCGAACAATATATCGGTTGCTGAGATTATTACTGCAATAGAAGGTCCAATCGCCTTAACCGAATGCGTAGGCAGTGAAAGTCGTTGTGACCAAGAAGATCATTGTTCTATTCAGACTAACTGGACACGGATTAATAACGCCGTGTTTCATGCCTTGGATGAAGTGAAATTGTCTGACATGCTAGTACCGCAGGCCGCCTCAGAAAGCGTGAGCCCAATACATTTTTATCCATCGACAAATGCGATGGCTTTAGTTACAACGAAGGATGGTGAGATTAATGGCTGAACAAAAACAGCAAATAGAAGATTTCGTTCCTAAAGAATACTCGGCAGGATTTATCTCTGACATTGAGTCGGATAGTTTACCGGTAGGATTGAGCGAACAAACGGTGCGTGATATCTCACGTATAAAAGGTGAGCCTGAATTCTTATTAGAATGGCGTTTACAAGCATATCGTCACTGGATAACCCTTGAAACCCCGAAATGGGCGCATGTTCATTATCCTGATATTGATTATCAAGCAATTAGTTATTATTCGGCACCGAAGCAAAAGACCGATGGGCCAAAGAGTTTAGATGAGGTCGATCCAGAATTGTTACGCACCTATGAAAAACTCGGAGTGCCTTTAGCGGAACGTGCTCGTTTAGCAGGTGTAGCGGTTGACGCTGTATTTGATAGTGTCTCGGTTGCGAATACCTTTCAAGATAAGTTAGCGGAAGAAGGCATTATCTTTATGCCATTTTCGAAAGCGGTGCATGCCCATCCTGAATTGATAAAAAAATATTTAGGTAGTGTCGTTCCTTATAAAGATAATTTTTATGC
>JBLIKM010000146.1:0-4356 GCA_047636295.1 Methylophagaceae bacterium | reverse complement strand
CGTTGGACTAGACGAAGATACCGCTGCATTTATTGACCATAACAACATATTTACGGTTGTGGGAAAGGGGGCGATTACGGTTGTTGATCCTAGTGATATCGAATATTCGTCAATGGCAGATGCCCGCGCAGGAGATGCCCTAACGTTGCTAAATGTTAAATTACACATTTTAGCTGCCGGTGCTCGGTTTGATATTTCAAATCGAAAAGCGTATGTAAGTTAATTATATTCAAGGCTTACTCATTTTTATATGGATAAGAGCAAAATAAAAACACTTCAAAAGGTAGCGTATGCTACCTTTTTTATGTACTTTAGGTCACTAACATTACACGTTAATTGACCCATTCATGTCTATAGATTATTAACATAATGCAAACTATTCCAATGCTGAGTTCATTGCTTCTTTCACAGCTTTCGTCAATTAACAAAAAAGTCGTACTAAGGGATCTGTAACCATGAAAATTCTAAGTAAAAACGTTTATGTTGGCCCAAATGTCTATGCGAATTTCCCTGTCATTTGCTATCAAATTGATATTGGTGAATTAGAAAATTGGCCTTCGGTTAAATTAGGTGAAGACTTTATTAATGGTCTTATTGCCGCTTTGCCCTCGCTACAAAAACACGGTTGTTCTTATGGTGAAGAAGGTGGTTTTTTAAGGCGATTAGTTGAGGATGAAGGAACCTGGATTGGTCATATTTGGGAACATGTTGCAATAGAGCTACAAAACTTAGCAGGGTCCTCAGTTTCTTTTGGGCGCACAAGAAGTTTGAAAGATAAAGGCTGTTACTATGTCGTTTATCAATATCAGCAAAGAGATGTTGGTTTAGAAGCTGGAGCATTGGGTTTAAAATTGCTAACTCATTTGATGCCAGCAGCAATCCAAGCGTCGATTACCGCTAACATTGAGCCAGATTTTAATTTTGCAGATGAGCTAAATGACTTCATCAAAATGGCACAGCGCAAAGAGTTTGGTCCTAGTACTGCCTCTCTAGTCGCCGCTGCCGAGGAACGTGACATACCTTGGTTACGTTTGAACAATTACAGCTTAGTACAATTTGGTCAGGGTAAGTATCAACAGCGAATTCAAGCAACGATTACCAGTGAAACAAAACACATCGCAGTTGAGATTTCATGTGATAAAGAAGATACCCATAATCTACTGAACGATTTGGGCTTACCCGTACCACAACAAGTGATGATTTACAGTGACAGGCAAGCGGTAAAGGCAGCTCAGCGTATAGGCTTTCCGGTTGTATTAAAGCCATTGAATGCGAACCATGGACGTGGCGTCAGCATTAACCTGATGACAGATGATGACGTTATAACTGCTTTTGCTGAAGCGCAAAAACATGGCACAAGTAGAGCCGTGTTAGTGGAAAGTTTTATCACTGGCTATGATCATAGAATGTTAGTGGTTAATAATGAGTTAGTTGCGGTCGCAAAACGAGTTCCTGGACATGTTATTGGTGACGGAGTTCATACTATTGAACAGTTAGTTGAGATTGTGAACAAAGACCCGCGTCGAGGGGTTGGGCATGAGAAAGTACTCACTAGGCTGGAATTAGATAATCAAGCGGCTCGCCTTTTGGAAGAAGCCGATTATGACAAAGACACAGTGCTAGAAAAAGATCACACATTCTATCTTCGCTCGACTGCAAATTTGTCGACAGGCGGAACAGCGATAGACGTTACCGATATTGTGCACCCGGATAATAGAGATATGGCTGTAAGAGCTATTCGTGCGATTGGTCTTGATATTGGCGGCGTTGATTTTTTAACTGATGATATTAGTAAGTCATATAAAGAAATTGGTGGTGGTATTTGCGAATGTAATGCAGCCCCCGGTTTCAGAATGCACGTTGCACCCAGTGAAGGTAAGTCAAGGGACGTCGCGGGTAAAGTCATGGATATGCTGTTCCCTGCTGGCGCTAATGCAAGAATTCCTGTTGCAGCAATTACCGGCACTAATGGTAAAACCACCACCTCTAGAATGTTAGCAAGCATAATGAAAAGCTCAGGATTCACCACCGGTATGACATCAACCGACGGTGTCTACATTGATGGACACCTGACCGTAAAAGGCGATATGACTGGCCCGACAGCGGCACAAATCGTATTGCGAGACCCTAGTGTCGATTTCGCTATTATGGAAACAGCTCGTGGCGGCATAGTGAAACGTGGATTGGGTTACAGCACTTGTAATGTAGGCGCTTGTTTAAATATTTCGGCTGACCATTTGGGTCAACGAGGTATCGATACCTTAGAGCAACTAGCTCAAATTAAGCGGGTTGTAGTTGAAGTAGCGCAAGACTGCGTTGTGCTTAACGCAGATGACATTCATTGTTTACAGATGGCTGAGTTTTGCCAAGCTAAACAAATCTGTTATGTCACTATTGATTCTGGTCATGGATTGGTGAGAGAGCACATTCGTCAAGGTGGTATGGCGGTAGTATTAGAAAAAGGCATAAATGGTGATATGATCACAATTTATGATAAAGGGGCTCATATTCCTTTGTTATGGACGCATTTGATACCTGCAACGATTGAAGGAAAAGCAATGCACAATGTGCAAAATGCCATGTTCGCTACGGCAATGGCATATAGCTTTGATACGTCTTTAGAAAATATTCGCCAAGGTCTAAGAATATTCAATACGTCGTTCTATCAAGCTCCTGGTCGACTTAATATTTTCGATGAACACCCATTCAAAGTCATTTTAGATTACGCTCATAACCCAGCCGCAATTAAAACAATTACTGATTTGGCTGGGCGTTTAGACGTTAAGGGCAAGCGCAGGCTAGTAATCGCTATGCCAGGTGATAGAAGAGATGAAGATATTATAGAAGCGGCTAAAATTGTAGCATCTACTTTTGACAGTTTTGTGTGCAAAGCAGATGATGATCGTCGGGGCCGTGGGCACGATGAAGTGCCAATGTTACTCAAAAAAACGCTAGAAGCTAGCGGCGTTGACGCTAGCAACATTCAGGTAATACCAAACGAAGTTGATGCCGTTGAAGTTGGTCTCGAAAGCTGTGAGCAGGGTGATTTAGTCATTATTTTAGGGGACAATATTACTCGTTGTTGGAAGCAGATAGTGCATTTTAACAACGTATCTGAGCATCCTGTAAACAGGAAAGATAAACCATCGAGTGACTTTCCTGAAAAACTATATGAACCTATTGAGCATAAATTTGAACTTCAAGAAGGTACCCGAATTGTAAAAGATGAGCGCGGTGTTCATATTGTTGTTGATAGAGAAGAAGATTCTGATTAAATTGCGCATAAATAAAGTAACGAATGGTGATATTTATGACTTTTGAACTTGATGAGGTGAGAAGATTAACGGGTCCTAATTTACTATCTGATGAACCTGGCGCGATCATTGATGTGTTTTTCAGCGATGTAGAATCTCAAGCCGTCGTTGAGTGCTGGCGAAAGCATCTTTATCACTGCCAAGTTACTTTGGGCAGTGAATATGCATGGCCATCAAATTGTTATGAACGCCTGTATAAAGGCGGTGCGAGCATGTCGATTTCTGCGCCAATGGATTTACTGTATAGCGCATGCGACCTAATTGAGCTGGCTTGGGACCTGTGTGTTGATGAGTTATCAGCCAGCAGCAAGCAGACATCCACCGTTTATATGTTGCCTCGTTTGGCCGCATTGAAAGCAACAATTGTTGACGAGAGACAACCAAAATTAGTTGAATTTATGCAGCAAGCTCAAACTCATAATGTTGTTTGTTTAGTCGACGACGATGAAATTAGCTTAGGTATGGGCGCAACGTCTGAGACATGGCCTATTGATAAGTTTCCAGATCCTAAGAGTGTTAATTGGCAGCAATATTCGACTATTCCATTAGCGTTAGTGACAGGTACCAACGGCAAATCCACAAGCGTCCGTTTGGCTGCTGAAATTGCAAAATCAGCATCATTAAATGCGGGTGTGACCTCGACTGACTTTATTAAAGTGGGTGACACTATTATTGATGATGGAGACTATTCAGGTCCGGGTGGAGCTAGGCTTCTGCTCAGAGATAAGCGCACTGAAATTGCATTTTTAGAGGTTGCCCGAGGTGGTTTATTAAGACGAGGTTTACCGGTTCAAACTGCGAACGTCGCTTTAGTAACGAATGTAGCTGGTGATCATTTAGGACAATACGGGATCAATACGGTTGAGGAAATAGCAACAGTTAAAAGTATAGTTTCAAAGGGCATCCAAAAAGGGTCTGACTATAGCAAAGGTACGCTTGTATTGAATGCAGATGACGCGTTGTTAGTGACGGAATCTAAAAACCTAAACGTTCCTATTTGTTGGTTTAGCGAAAATGAAAATAATCCGCTAATCGTAAAAGC
>JBLIKM010000145.1:0-4420 GCA_047636295.1 Methylophagaceae bacterium | reverse complement strand
GTTATCACTAAGCGTCTAGCCGTGATGGACACAACTGCAGTCGTGATGTGTCAAGAGCAGAAAATGCCCTTACGTGTATTTAATGTGCATGAAGAAGGTAACTTGACCAAACTTATTTATGGTGAAAATATTGGTACTCTGGTTAGATGATTTTTGGTCGAGATAGATTTTCTGATTAAAACATCGAGTTCAAGCTAGTCAGGTTAATAGCTAAGTAGGATACAAAAACATGATTGAAGAGATTAAAAAAGATGCGGCTGATAGAATGCAGAAAAGTGTCGCAGCGCTTACATCATCGATGGCTAAAGTTCGCGCCGGTCGCGCTCACACCAGCTTACTAGATCAGATCAAGGTGCCGTATTACGGCTCAGATGTGGCATTAAGCCAAGTGGCAAACGTAGGCATTGAAGACTCTCGTACCTTAACCGTCACACCGTGGGAAAAAAATATGTTGTCAGTGGTCGAAAAAGCCATCATGACTTCAGATTTAGGTGTTAATCCCAATAGCGCGGGTATGACAATACGTATTCCAATCCCACCATTGACTGAAGAACGTCGCAGAGATATGGTTAAAATGGCCAAAAATGAGGCCGAAGGTGCGCGTATTGCTGTTCGTAATATTCGACGTGATGCAAATAGTACCTTGAAAGATCTATTAAAAGAAAAAGAAATTTCAGAAGATCAGGAACGTGGCGCGGTAGAGAACATTCAGAAATTGACTGATTCAACGATCAAGCAAATTGAAGCCGTATTAGCTGAAAAAGAAATTGACCTGATGGAAGTATAGTGACGGCTATTTGACCGTCATTTAAATACTTATGTCTGAGGAATCCCATTCAGTCCCACAACACATTGCTATCATTATGGATGGCAATGGTCGTTGGGCAAAAAAACGCCTACAACCTCGATTTATGGGTCATAGAGCAGGTGTGAAATCTGTCGAAAATATTGTTAAACACTGTATTGAACGTAAGGTTGCTGTACTGAGTTTGTTTGCATTTAGCAGTGAAAATTGGCGACGACCTAGTAAAGAAGTTAGTTTGTTAATGGAATTGTTTGCTCTGTCACTGAAACAACAAGTCAAACGCTTAGATAAAAATAACATTCGCCTGCGAATTATTGGTGATGTCAGTAAGTTTTCCTCTAGCCTACAAAAACAAATTTCCCAAGCCGAACATTTAACCGCAACTAACTCTGGTTTAACGATCAATATCGCAGCGAACTATGGTGGTCGCTGGGATATTACACAATCAGTTCGACAGTTAGCCGAAAAAGTAAGGAAAGGCGAATTGTTATCTGAGGAGATTACTGAAGAGACCATTTCTGCAGGGCTAACGACAGCCGGAATTCCAGAACCCGACCTATTCATTCGTACTGGTGGCGAGCAACGCGTTAGTAATTTTTTATTATGGCAAATGGCCTACACCGAATTCTTTTTTACCGACACATTATGGCCGGATTTTGATGGTACTGAATTAGATAAGGGCATTAGCTCTTTTTGCCAACGTGAACGGCGTTTTGGCAAAACATCAGAACAATTACGAGACGATAATAATGCTTAAACAGCGATTATGGACCGCAGGGCTGTTGATCCCCGTGGTAATGTTAAGCATTTTATTTTTGCCAGCATCAATCTTACAGTGGTTGATTGCCGCCATTATTATTTTGGCGGCGATAGAATGGTTTGCCATCATTGGCTATGCTGGTCGTAAACAGATGATATCGGCGATATTGGTATTAGCAATAATTATTGGATTAGTATGGTTATTGCCCAAAGCAATATTACTATTCATGCCTTTAGTTGTTTGGGGGCTCATTTTACTTATGGTCAGTCGTTATGCCCATCGAGCAATGCCGGCGTGTATTCAAGCATGCTTAATGAAACGATTTAATGCTTTAATTCTAGCCTCTTTGGTATTGGCCTTATTTGGCCATGGCGCAGTGATACTTCATCACTCCAGTCTTTTAGGTCCACAGCAACTATTGTTTGTTATAGTCTTGATCTGGCTTGCTGATACCGGTGGCTATTTTGCAGGCAAAAGATGGGGTAAAACACCCTTAGCTAAAGCAATCAGCCCTAATAAAACATGGGAAGGCGTAGCAGGTGCCGTAGTGTTGGGTGCTATATGGACCTTGATTGGCTATAAAATAGGTATATCAGGGATGCTAAGCTTGACTCAATGGTTATTATTGTCACTGTCGGCATTACTTATTTCTATAGTAGGTGATTTATTTGAAAGTTTATTTAAGCGCTGTCATAAGATAAAAGATAGCGGTAATTTATTGCCTGGTCATGGTGGCATGTTGGATCGAATAGATAGTTTAATCGCTGGAGTACCTGTATTTACCGCTGGTTTGTTTTTATTAGGAGCATTTTAGATGCAAGCTGTCACCCTATTAGGCTCAACAGGATCTATCGGCGTCAGCACCTTAGATGTATTATCCCAGCATCCAGATAAATATTGGGTCTATGCGCTTACTGCGAATCGTTCTGTAGAACGACTATTTGAACAGTGCCAATGTTTCAACCCTACTATTGCTGTAATGTTGGATGAAAATGCCGCTTTGCAGTTAGCCGATAAATTAAAATCGGTTGGAAGTGCGACGCAGGTTATGTCTGGTTTAAGCGCCTTGTCGACTGTCGCCGAGAGTGAACATACTGATTATGTTGTTGCTGCCATTGTAGGCGCAGCAGGTTTGTTGCCGACGCTTGCCGCTGCACGAGCTGGCAAACATATCATGCTGGCGAATAAAGAAGCCTTAGTGATGAGCGGTGGTTTGTTTATGCGCGAGGTGGAAAAAAATGGCGCCACTTTATTACCCGTAGATAGTGAACATAATGCTATTTGGCAATGTTTGCCTGTGGGTTCCAAACAGCAATATCATTATGATGGTAAAGGCGTTCGGAAAATCATTCTAACGGCATCTGGCGGACCCTTTAGAGATTATGCATTGGCAGATCTTGAACATGTGACACCAGAACAAGCGGTCGCTCATCCAAATTGGTCAATGGGTCAAAAAATATCAATCGATTCTGCAACAATGATGAACAAAGGCCTGGAGGTGATCGAAGCGCATTGGTTGTTTGGTTTGCCAACATCACAAATAGACGTAGTCTTACATCGGCAAAGTATCATTCATTCGATGGTTGATTATGTAGATGGATCAGTATTGGCTCAAATGGGTAATCCTGATATGAGAACGCCCATTGCCAATGCTTTGGCATGGCCAAAAAGAATTGAATCAGGCGTTGAACCTCTAAACTTAGCGACGGTTGGTCGATTAGACTTTTCAGTAGCAGATCATAAACACTTTCCTTGTTTGGCGTTGGCATACCAGGCATTAGATGCAGGTGGCACAAGTACAGCAATATTAAATGCTGCCAATGAAGTAGCCGTTGAAGCCTTTTTGCAAAGACAGATCAAGTTTACTCAGATCCCGCAAATTATTGAGCAGGTATTATCGAAGGTATCTGCTCATAATGGCGATACTTTAGAACAAGTCTTAGCTGATGATGCGCTAGCACGCGCTTTAGCAATTGAATTGACCCAATAATATGCAGTCGTTATTATTTTTCATTCTAGCGCTAGCGATATTAGTTGTAGTGCATGAATTTGGTCATTTTTGGGTTGCTCGGCGGTGTGGCGTTAAAGTTCTTAAGTTCTCGGTAGGGTTTGGCAAAGCCTTATGGCAAAAGCAGGGTAAAGATGGCACTCAATATATTTTGGCGGCTATCCCCTTAGGCGGTTTTGTTAAGATGCTTGATGAGCGCGAAGGTGATGTCGCGGCGGAAGATCTAGATAAAACGTTTAATCGAAAACCTTTACGATCACGCGTTGCGATTGTAGCCGCTGGACCTATAGCTAATTTGTTATTTGCGGTGATAGCGTACTGGATTATTTTTATGGTGGGCATTCCCGGCCTACGATCTATTATTGATGAAGTGGCACCAGAATCACCTGCAGCCTATGCGCAATTGATCAGCGGGGATCAAATTAAACGTGTTGATGGTCGTGATACACCGACTTGGTTAGCCGTGCATAAAGCCTTGATACGCATTGCCGAAAGTGGTGGTGTTGCAGAATTAACGGTCAATACAGGCGATGTTGAACTCTCACGTTCAATTGACGTACCACAGTGGCAGTTTGACGCTGCCGCACCAGCTTCACTGCTACAAGTACTGGGCATTAGTCCAATTAGCATTCCTTTAAAACCTGTACTCGGTTCAATACTCGAGGGCAGCGCCGCTGAACGTGCTGGTTTACAGGTCGGTGATGAACTTATTTCAGCCGATGATGTACTCATTGATAGTTGGACGGGCTGGGTAACTTTAATAAGAGCTAGTCCGGATAAAATTTTAACCGTTAAAATTAAACGAGCTGAGCAAACTATCAATGTAGTTTTAACACCACTAAGAACT
>JBLIKM010000144.1:0-4449 GCA_047636295.1 Methylophagaceae bacterium | reverse complement strand
TGTCATTATTTCTCCCTTGAAAACAAAAACAGTCCACTCTAATGAAAAGAGTGAACTGTTCTAGTCTAACTTAAATATAGTGCGTTAATTAATGAACATCAATCATTTGAACAGTGCCATCAGGAAGGATTTCTGCCATCTGACCTTTTGGTTCATCCATAAACTGTACCGCGATTAATGTGACAACCGCAGTCGCAGCAATGACTAGGAAGAAGGTTTGTGCTGAAACAAGTGACAACACAGTTAAAAATGTTACTGCGCCAACATTGCCATAAGCACCGGCCATACCAGCAACTTGACCCGTTAAACGACGTTGGACCAGTGGTACTACGGCAAATACCGCACCCTCTCCCGCTTGAACAAAGAAAGAACACGCCATAGTCGCTAAAACCGCAAGCACAATGGCCCATTCAGCTGTGATTAAACTCATTACAAAGTAACCCACCGCTAAACCGGTGATACACACAGTCAAAGTACGTTTCCGGCCCCAGCGGTCACTAAATAAGCCACCAATTGGACGTGAGACTAAATTCATAAATGCAAAACCGGAGGCTAATAAACCTGCCTGAACTGCACTAATTTCAAAGGTTTCATGGAAAAATAACGGTAACATTGATACCACCGCTAATTCAGAACCAAAGGTCGCAAGATAGGCTAAATCTAATACCGCAACTTGCTTGAATTTATAACGATGAATTTCTGGAACAGGCGTGGTGAAGATCGCCTTATTCACTTGATAAATATGATAGGTCTGATAAAGATACAGCACACCTAAACCAATATAGATAGCTTGAGCAACACCAGCAGATAATAAACTCACGCCATTAGGAGATAATTTCCATGCTAATAACGCTAATGCAGCATATAAAGGAATATTCATAACAAGGTACAAATAGAAGTCACCGACACTGGTCACTTCCATACCACCTGATTTTTTCGGTTTAAAATAGGTCGACCCCTTAGGTGTGTCTGATACGCTATTGTAATAAATAAACGCATAAACCAATGCAATCGCACCGGTTAAAGCAACGGCATAACGCCAGCCATCGTCACCACCAAACATCAAAGCAATCGTCGGTAAAGTCATCGCAGCGAACGCTGAACCAAAGTTACCCCAACCGCCATAAATACCTTCAGCAAGACCCACTTGTTTTGCAGGATACCATTCAGAAATCATCCGAATACCGATAACAAATCCAGCACCGACAAAACCCAACATAAAACGTGCAGCGGCTAATTGTTCAAACGTATCAGCTAGCGCAAAGAAGAAACAGATAAAACTTGATATCCCGAGTAGTAAGGAATACATGATTCTAGGGCCATATTTATCAACTAACATTCCCACCACAATACGAGCAGGAATCGTTAATGCCACGTTAAGAATCAATATCGTTTTTATTTGTTGATTAGTTAGTCCAAGTGATTCCTGAATTGAAATAAGCAACGGGGCATGGTTAAACCAAACCACAAAACTAATAAAAAAAGCCAACCAACTAAGATGTAGAACTCGAGCATTACCACTGAAGGATAATATCTTTAGTTTTTGTGTAGACATGAAAATTCTCTATAACGCAGACCAACATCGGTTGCCATACTGAGCAGGAATCACGCCAATATAAAAATATTGTTAATTAATAAAAACTTACAGTAAAAACATAAAATTAACAGCATTAAAATGCACCAATCGCGTAATTCACTGCATCATATAGGTGCAATATATAAATATTAAGAAATCATCCCTAGCCTTCTAGCAAGTCTCCTTACCCAGTTATAATAATAAAGCAATACTCTGTACACCTAAGGGTCGACTAAAATAATATCCCTGATAAACATCACAGTCATATTGTTTAAGAAATTTTAATTGCTCATAGGTTTCTACCCCTTCGGCAACAATTTTTAACCCTAAGCTTTTAGCTAATGTAATGATAGCAATACAAATTGCAGCATCTTCTTTATTCGAATTACACTCAATGATAAAGGCACGATCAATCTTGAGAATATCGATTGGAAATTTTTTCAAGTAACTGAGTGATGAATAACCTGTACCAAAATCATCAATGGCTAACTTTATATCGGTACTTTTTAGTGCCAATAACGCAGCAATACTTTGTTCTGTATTACCTGTTAGACAGCTTTCGGTTATTTCGACCTCAATCAAGTCAGGATTAATATCATATTCATCAAGCAGTCTTTGCACAGTCGGCACGAGTGAAGAATCGTGTAAATGATGGCCAGAAATATTGATCGCGATAGGTAATAAGCTTAGTCCTTCTCGTCTCCATAAGACTAATTGCTGCATGACTTCTGTCATCACCCACTCACCGACATCAATAACCAACTTAGTCCCTTCTATTATTGGGATAAAATCAGCAGGAGAAATCAATCCGTGCTCAGGGTGATGCCAACGTAATAAGGCTTCAAATCCTACAATCTCATTAGTAGCGCAGGCAACCTTAGGTTGATATTCAATAAAGAACTGGTTAAGACTAATGGCATTAGGAACCGATGTTTCAATTTGAAATTGTTGTTGTGCTTGTTGAAGCATGTCATAGCTAAACAATTGATAACGGTTTCGTCCCTTTTGTTTGGCCTGGTACATCGCAAGATCTGCATACTGAAGTAATTGATCAGCGCTAATATCGCCATTAACTGAAATCGCGATGCCAATGCTAAACAATCCCAGCAACTTTGTTTCACTTATATAAATCGGCTCTCGCATTATCTCTAGGATCCGCTGCCCTGCTTCAATGACATGCCCTTCTGTTAGGTCACCTGACATCACAATTACAAATTCATCCCCGCCCCATCGACCGACAATATCTAATTCTCGCATAGATGAAGACAACATTTTTGCTACCTCACATAGCAAGTCATCACCTATTTTATGACCCAAAGTATCGTTGATTTGTTTAAACTTATCCAAATCAAGGAACATTAATGCCACTAAGCCTGGCCTTGTTGAATGATAGGCTATGCGCTCCTCCATATTATGCATAAAATAAGTTCGATTATATAAACCGGTCAATGGATCATTATAAGCAAGTAGTTTAAGTCGATTTTGCATCTTAACTTGCTTGGTTATGTCACGAATATGTAAGGTATATTCTTTACGTATATCTTCTGGATCGGTCGTTTTTGTTACGATAATTTCTGCTGAAAAAATATCTTTATCATAACGTCTCAATTCCGCAATATTCTGCCGTTTTAATACCAAGCCATCACCGATGGAAAATCCTTGAGATAAACTCTGTACCGCAAGCTTGTTCATGTCTTTGGACATAAAAAGACTAAAGAACTTTTTCCCATTGACGAGATCTCGTCCAATACCAAAACAATTTTCAGCTGCAGGATTAAACGATATAATCTCGCCACGGCAATTAATTGTGATGATACAGTCCATTGCAGCATCAAGAATCGCACCTTTACGATATTCACTTTTCTTAAAGGCAGAAAAAGCTTGATCACGCTGCTGAATTTCTTGATGAACTTTATCAATTACACGGTTATATTCTTGGGCAATTTGACCGATTTCAGTAAAAGGTTCTACGGGTACACGTACCGTATAATCTGACGCCTCATGCTGGTGATTCATTGCTGATAACAAATCAAATACTTCCGTACTGACGCGATGTTCAGCAACGTTTAAACCAATAAGTTCTGCTTTTGTACTGACTCGCAGTGGATAGAAATGGTTTATCAGACGAAAAATACTATAGGCCATCACAAAACTATATAAGCCAATAGTGACTATCCCAATAGACTGTGATTGGAACTGTTCAAAACTTGATAAATGTGTACCTAAAACAACGGGATCTGCAAAAATTGCAATAGCAAGTGTTCCCCAAATACCGGCAAAAAGGTGAACGGGAATGACACTCACGGCATCATCAATTTTGTAATGGTCTAATAATCGCTCCCCACTCACTACAATCATGCCGGCAACTAGACCAATCAATGCGGAATCAGTAACACTAACAGCATGGCAATTTGCTGTAATGGCCACTAAGCCACCCAATACACCATTGATAATCTGCATAACATCAATATAGCCATCGACAGTATATTTTATGGCTGTTGCGGCAATTCCGCCACAGAATGCAGCAATACACGTATTCAATAAAATAGAAGGAATGTTATCACTCCAACCTAGCGTGCTTCCGCCATTAAATCCGAACCAACCAAACCAGATTAACATTGTACCCAAAACAGCCATTGGTACATTACTACCTGGAATGCGTCGACTACCGGCATCGTAACGACCAACACGAGGGCCAATAACAAGGATAGCTGCTAATGCAACCCAGCCACCAACAGAATGGACAACGGTTGAACCGGCAAAGTCTACAAAGCCAATTTGTTCCAACCACCCTGTCGCTGTACCGGTAATGATACCCGCCCAAGCCCAGTGGCCTACTATAGGATAAATAAACAAGGTAATGGTGATGGTTA
>JBLIKM010000143.1:0-4461 GCA_047636295.1 Methylophagaceae bacterium | reverse complement strand
CATCAGCGGCTTCTATTACTTTACAAATACGATCTTGTAAATCAATAAAATAAGTCCGTACAGCGTTAATGTCAGGTTGGCTCATCGGATTATTTCTCCTGTTCGGGCGTTTCTTATTTCTGTTGGTTGATTTAAACCTGAACATTGACCAGATAAAATATAATCAACATCGCGTAAATGCCAGCGCACTTGATGACTTGTTCGAGCAGGTATTTTGCCGGCTGCATTAGCACTGGTGGATACAATAGCACCGCCAAAAGCACGGCATAATTTCGCTGTTTGCCTGTGCGCCGTTACCCTAACAGCAATGGTATCGTGCTGACCATGTAAATAAGCAGACACACCTGAGCTAACCGGCAATAACCATGTTGTTGGACCTGGCCATGTCGCTTCCAATTGAGCCAATATTGCAGGTGAGACAGGCTGGATAAAGGCTTGTAGTTGATTAAAATCAGCAGCGATTAAGATCAGCCCTTTTTGCCAGGGCCTATGTTTGATGGTTAGTATTTTATCAACGGCCTGTTCATTCCATGGATCACAGCCTAATCCATACACCGCCTCCGTTGGATAAGCAATGACTTGACCTTTATTAAGTGTAGCAACGGCGTGTCGTATTTTTAACGTTGACATGGCTTATTTCAATACCTTAAAAGTAACAATACCGCTTATCTGCGGTATTGTTATTATAATCAAATTTATTGGGCGTGCTTAGCCCCGTTGACGTTTTCTAATCATCATTTCTTCGATGAATGGTGTCAAAATAATTTCCATAGCTAAACCCAATTTTACTGCCGGCACAACCATATTATTAGGTCGAGACATGAAAGAATCTTTCAACATACTTAGGTAATAAGGAAAATCGGCTTGTTTAGGATCTTTAAAGCGAATGACAACTAAACTTTCATCTTCCGTTGGAATTTCACGCATCACAAAAGGGTTTGAAGTATCAATTAACGGCACACGCTGAAAGTTAATGTGTGTACGCGAGAATTGCGGGGTAATGTGATGAATATAATCCGGCATTCGTTTAAGGATGATATCAACCACTGCCTCCTGTGAATAACCACGATTAGCGCAATCACGCTTTACTTTCTGGATCCATTCCAGATTGATAACAGGTACAACACCAATTAACAAATCAACAAACTTAGGAATATTAACCTCGTCTGTCACGATAGCACCATGAAGACCCTCATAAAACAACAAGTCATTATCGCCGTCAATTTCTTCCCAAGGTGTAAATGTACCGGGTGATTGATTATATTTAGCACCTTCAGTTTCATCGTGAATATAGTAGCGCTTTTCACCTCTACCCGTTTCAGCATAGGTTTGAAATAAATTTTCTAAACGCTCTAAACAGTTTGCTTCAGGACCAAAATGCGTTAAAGCTTCTCCCTTAGCTTCTGCCTCTGCTACCGCAGCACGCATCGCAATACGATCGTATCTATGAAAACTATCACCTTCAACAACGACAGGCTTGATTCCGCCGCGTCGAAAAATATCTTCAAATGCATGCTTAACGGTCGAAGTACCAGCACCAGACGAACCAGTGACAGCAATAATCGGGTGAGATACAGACATTCAGCCTTCTCCTTTCAGGGTGATTTTCATAAGAGGCTTTCGCACCTTTTATTTTTGATCATACCGATTTTTAAACGGGCTAAAATGCGTTTTTTAACACGAGAACTTGATATCGGAAAAATTTCATGCAAAAAACTAACTACTTTTGTTGTTCTCTTGCCACAGCACGATAGGCAATATCGGTGCGGTAATACATATCTTGCCAATTGATATTCTTAATTGTTTTATACGCGTTGCTTTGTGCTTCGGCAACTGTTTTCCCTAATGCTGTAGCACATAAAACACGACCACCAGCCGTCACAACTTCACCGTTAATGAGTGCGGTACCTGCGTGAAATACTTTGGCATCATCACTGTTAGCACTATCTAAGCCATGAATTACAGTACCTTTCTTATAGCCATCAGGATAACCGCCAGCGGCCAACACAACACCCACAGCGGCACGAGGATCCCATTGTGCTTCTACTGTGTCTAATTTGCCATCTAGCGCGGCTTCACATAGTGGAATTAAGTCGGATTGCAAGCGCATCAAAATAGGTTGTGTTTCGGGATCACCAAAGCGACAATTATATTCAACTACTCGTGGCGCCCCATGCTCATCTATCATCACACCGGCATATAAGAAGCCAGTATAAGGGCAGCCATCTGCAGCCATACCTTGAACTGTTGGCTCAATAACCTCTGCCATAATCCGCTTGTAAACGTCGGCTGTAACCACAGGTGCAGGTGAATACGCGCCCATACCACCGGTATTGGGCCCTTGGTCGCCATTATCTCGCGCCTTATGATCTTGTGATGTCGCCAGCGGCAGAATATGTTCGCCATCAACCATAACAATGAAACTCGCTTCTTCGCCAGTCATAAACTCTTCAATAACAACCCGATGGCCTGCATCCCCAAAGGCATTACCCGACAACATATCTTTAACAGCATCGATCGCTTGTTGTTCTGTTAACGCGACGATGACACCTTTGCCAGCCGCTAATCCATCTGCTTTAACAACGATGGGTGCACCTTGTTGTTTAATATAAGCCGCAGCAGCTTCGATCTCAGTAAATACTTGATAAGCAGCTGTTGGGATGTTGTGGCGCGCCAAGAATTCTTTAGTGAAGCTTTTTGACGCTTCTAATTGAGCCGCTGCCTTTGTAGGTCCAAAACAACGTAAGCCTGCTTCAGTAAAGGCATCGACGAGCCCCATAACTAGAGGTACTTCAGGGCCAACAACCGTTAACTCAATAGCATTCTCTTTGGCAAAAGATACTAAGCCCGCGATGTCATCGACAGCAAGATCGACATTATCAACATTGTGCTCACTGAGTGTACCGGGATTACCTGGTGCGACATAAACCTGCGAGCAGCGAGGTGATTGAATCAACTTCCACGCTAATGCATGTTCACGCCCACCACCACCAATAACCAAAACCTTCATAAAACCTGCCAGAATCAATCAATAAAACCGATAATCATACCTTAGACAGCCACTTATATACTGATAATATTTAGATTAGCTCCCAAAAAAAGTTATTTATTTACTGTTTATTGCAAAAAACTGGCTTTCTTTACTGTCACATTAAACCTCATCCAAGGAATATATATGCAAGACCTTTAATATTTGTAAGTAATCAATTAGCTATGTCGTTTTTTCTGGTGGCTTTGCTATGTTCGACGTATTCTTTTTAGATTTATTTCATATGGTCGATAAATCAAAAAAAGTGTTAGCGATCATTCAGCCACATTATGACCACTTATCTGAACACCAACATCGCTTCACGGTTTAATCACTATATTGATCTGTATCAAGTAACAGTCTGATCGCGGCATAATAAAATTAGTAGCTCGTTATAATTAGCTTTTGCTAAATCCAGAAGGAATAATATTTTGGAACAGACGGTTACTTTTGATCTTGATCTAATAAAGCGCTATGACAAAGCAGGGCCTCGCTATACGTCATACCCAACAGCAGTGGAATTTGATAAAAAATTTACTGCCGAGAGTTACCAACAACATATCGCCTTCTCAAATCAGCATGGCGGACCGCTATCACTTTATTTTCATCTGCCTTTTTGTGACACCGTTTGTTTCTATTGTGCCTGCAATAAAATTATTACTAAAAACCGCAAGCACGCAGAACCTTACTTAGCGAATTTGCATAAAGAAATTGCCTTACAGGGCGCATTATTCGATTCTAATCGTGTGGTTGAACAATTACATTGGGGCGGCGGAACACCGACGTTTATTAGCCATGACCAGATGCGTGAACTGATGATCATTACCCGTCAGCACTTCAACTTGGTAGATGATAAAACGGGTGAATATTCAATCGAAATTGACCCTCGTGAGGCTGATGCTGAAACCATCGCCTTACTCCGTGAAATAGGTTTTAACCGCATAAGTTTAGGCGTACAAGATTTTAACCCTATCGTGCAAAAAGCGGTCAACCGTATCCAAAGTGAAAGTGAAACCTTTGCGGTGATTAATGCTGCACGTGCTAACGGTTTTCGCTCGATCAGTCTCGATCTTATCTATGGTTTACCCCATCAAACACCTGACAGTTTTGCAGAAACGCTTGATAAAATTATTGCTGTGAGCCCAGAACGCTTATCCGTCTTTAACTATGCCCATATGCCAGAAAGCTTTAAAGTTCAACGTCAGATGAATAGTGAAGATATGCCCCGACCCGAAGTTAAGCTCGAAATTTTACATCGTACCATCGAGCAGCTCACCGCCGCAGGGTATGTTTATATTGGTATGGATCACTTTGCTAAACCAGATGATGAACTGGCTATCGCCCAGCGTGAAAACAAGCTTTACCGGAATTTTCAAGGTTACTCTACTCACTCTGAATGCGATATTATTGGGCTTGGCGTTACCTCAATTGGT
>JBLIKM010000142.1:0-4556 GCA_047636295.1 Methylophagaceae bacterium | reverse complement strand
TTTTTACGAAAAGCTTCTAATCTATCAGGATAGCTGTATGCATCACCATAGTTAATAAATTGGTAATAGTACCGATGTAGGGCAAGAAATTTTCAGGCATGTTTTATCGGGCAAAAGTAGCGTTATTTTCGCGCTAAAATTTCTCGAATATAACCAACTAGGCCATTAGCATAGGCGCAATAGAGGCAATGAAATTGCTCAAAAATATTGAGATAGGCTGAATTATGTCGATCAAATATAATATAATCAGCGCGACGCACTTTGGTGACTTTGTATATTGGAAAGCAGCTTATTTGGTAAAAGCTAATAGCGATGTCAATGAGGATAAATGGAATTATCATCCCATAAATAATGGGAGCAGTGATAATGTTGACTGGGCGCACACCAAATAGCCACGGTATAATACCTGTTTTAATTTACGGTGTGCTTCTCTAATACTCTGTTCAAACCCAACTTTTTTACCTTTTAGATGGTAAAATATAGTGTCTTCATATTGCTGAATTTCTTAGTTTAAATCGTCTTCTAATGGTTTGATTTGGTCAATTAACTGTTTGATACGATTATTCATAAACACTCCTGAAAGACCATGATTTAGGCCCGCGCCCCATCTATCTAAATGACAATATAAACTCTGTTTTAAATGGCGTGATGCACTTGGTTACGGCCATTTATCTTAGCAGCATATACCGCTTTGTCGGCCGCTTTAATCAGTTGTTGGCTAGTGGCAATAAG
The DNA here is from genome assembly GCA_047636295.1 of Methylophagaceae bacterium. Classification (GTDB taxonomy): domain Bacteria; phylum Pseudomonadota; class Gammaproteobacteria; order Nitrosococcales; family Methylophagaceae. The sequence goes on along the minus strand of JBLIKM010000142.1, from coordinate 3,824 downwards.
TGTACCTGCATCTAATACGGCTATGCCGATTGAAAGCGTCATGTTTATTGACTCTGTTGATGAAATTATGAAGTCATTAGTGGCAATAGTTTTACGGATTCGTTCAGCAATTTCATAAGCAGTTTGAAGCGGAGTATTGGTCAGTAAGATTACAAATTCTTCACCACCATAGCGCGCTAGAATGTCACTTGTACGCATGATGTCATTAAATATTTTGGCAGCCTGTTTTAAGACTATATCTCCAGCTTGATGTCCGTGCTTATCATTGATGGACTTAAAATAATCAAGATCGATAAATAAACATGATAGAGGTGTGGTATTACGCCGTGCTAAGGATGTTTCTTCTATGACACGCTGATCAAAAAAACGACGATTATTGATACCTGTGAGCGGGTCACGTAAACCTAGTTGTTTAATACTTTCTTGTAGACGTGCATTTTCAAGACAAGCTGAGATAACTGCGGTTAAATGTTGTAAAAATTGAGTACCTATCCCTGCTTGAAATCTATCTACTTGGCGGCTTCCTAGATTTAAACTGCCGAGCAGTTTGTTTTGACGATGCAGAGGCAATATTGCGACTGATCTGAGTGTACTGTTGTTTGAGAATAATGCTTGATGTTGCTGAGAAGTAAATTCAGCTAAACGTGTACGATGCGGAACTTTGTAATGCTGTTGGAGCGATTGCTCGCTATCGGCAAATATTAGCCGACCTTGCCATGAGCTGGGTAAATTGTGTGAATCTAATAGCCGTTGAAACTCATATTCAGGATCCAGCAACATAAGTGTAACTTCTGTGAGCTGAAACTGGATTTGATGTTTGTCTAATATAATTGAAAGTAGATCGAATAATCCTGAACTATTCAATAAACTCAGTTCATATTCTTGGAAATGAGTTTGCTTCTGCTCGTTATGACTAGCAATAGTCAGTAATGCATCCAGTTTATTTTGTAAAAGTTCAGCTCTTAATGACATGGAGATGCCTTGCGAAAGGAGTGATACGTAGAGAATGATAATTAATAATGTCTTATTGCACGCGCTATTGTCCATATCTCTATAGTCTTTGCGCCTGCTTGGCGTAGTTGTTTAGCCGCAGCATTGGCAGTATGACCCGTGGTCAGTACGTCATCAATAATCGCAACATGAGCAGGTACTTTAGTTTGAATTAATTTGAAAGCGTGTTCGGTATTATTTTTGCGCGCTTTAAAGGGAATTGATGCTTGTGATTTAGTGTCTATAGTTCTCATTAAATAAAGGTTACTAGCCGGAATGTTTAATTGTATCGACAGAGCTTTGGCTAATTCGAAAGATTGATTATAGCCACGTTGGCGTAAGCGATTGAGGTGTAAGGGAATGGGAATTAGTAGATCAGGCAGTGGCCGATTGCGTAATTTATCTGCCATTAATGAAGCAAAAAATTCGCTAAGGAAAAGTTTGTCATGATATTTTAAATCGGCAATTAAACGGTCAACAGGATTAAGGTAGGGAAATAAACTAAAGCTTAAATCCTGTTCTGGTGGTTGCTGAAGGCAATGACCGCATACATAAGCATTGTCTATTGGCAAGGCACAGCGCGGGCAGGCATCGCCTAGTGAGGGTAAGTTTTTAAGGCAGGTGCTACATATTGCTTGATATTGACTCAAGGTGCCACAAAGCCTGCACGGTATTGGCATCAGTTTGCTGTATAATTGCCAAAATCGATGTGGCAACAGTGATAAAAATTCTATTGTCATCAAGACTAAATCCTTTTAAATCTAATGAAGTAATATTATGCCTGAAAATAGCTTAAATACTGAGCAATCATTGCGCCATAACTGGCGCGCTGAAGAAGTTGAAGCACTTTATGACTTACCCTTTGCTGATCTTATGTATCAGGCTCAAACGGTTCACCGTGAAAATTTTGATCCTAACTCGGTACAAATTAGCACCTTATTAAGCATTAAAACGGGTGGTTGTGCTGAAGATTGTGGTTATTGTCCGCAAAGTGCTCATCATGAATCAGCGGTAAAAGCTGAACCTTTGATGCCGTTAGATAAAGTGTTAGAAAATGCGGCAGCAGCGAAAGCAACAGGTGCCAGCCGTTTTTGTATGGGTGCGGCATGGCGTAATCTGAAAGACCGTGATCTGGAACGGGTGGCGAACATGGTCAGTGGTGTCAAAGATTTGGGTTTAGAAACATGCGTAACATTAGGCATGCTGGAAGAGCATCAAGCTGTACGACTGAAAGAAGCAGGTTTGGATTATTACAACCATAACCTTGATACTTCGCCAGAATTTTATGGTGACATAATCAGTACACGCACTTATCAGGATCGTTTAGATACCTTAAGTTATGTGCGTAATGCCGATATTCATGTCTGTAGTGGCGGTATTGTAGGTCTGGGCGAAAGCCGACGTGATCGCGCTGGTCTATTAATCAACCTGGCCAATTTGCCCAGTCATCCTGAAAGTGTACCCATCAACTTATTGGTTAAAGTGGAAGGTACGCCTCTAGCTAATCACGATGATATCGATCAATTAGAATTTGTTCGTACGATAGCGGTAGCACGATTAATGATGCCTAAATCATATGTGCGTTTATCCGCAGGACGTGAAAGCATGAGTGATGAACTGCAAGCGATGTGCTTTCTTGCAGGTGCTAACTCGATATTTTATGGTGATAAATTGCTAACGACAGATAATCCAAATACCGTTCATGATCAGCAATTGTTTGATCGTTTGGGTATTACCACTTTGGCAGGACAACATAATGCGCCTGTTCAGGATGCCTGTAGTCACTAAATGGCAAGTTTGCCTTGGTCAATACAATTAGCGGATAATTTAGCTGAACGTAAAGCGGCAGGGCGATATCGTCAACCACGCATTCGCCTAGGAGAACAAGGTGTTGAAGTCGTGGTTGACGGCAAAAAACTACTGTCATTTTGCAGTAATGATTACCTAGGTTTAGCCAATCATTCTAGCCTAAAAAAAGCATTTATTGATGCAGCCGAACAGGAAGGTGTGGGTGCCGGCGCAGCCCATTTGTTGACAGGGCATAGTCGTTATCACCAAAAATTAGAAGAGGCATTAGCTGACTTTACCGGCCAGCAACGTGTTTTGCTTTTTTCCTCTGGTTATCAAGCCAATATGGGCGTAATTGATGGCCTGATGGGCCGTGGCGATGTCATCGTTCAAGATAAACTCAATCATGCATCATTATTAGATGGTGGGCGATTATCAGCCGCCGATCAGCTGCGCTATCGGCACACCGATATGGCCGCCTTGGCAAGCCGGTTACAGCAATCTGAACAGGCTAATAATCGTCTTATTGTCAGTGATGGCGTGTTCAGTATGGATGGTGATTTAGCACCTTTACCTGAGATTATGGCTTTAGCAAAAACCCATAATACTGGGGTACTTATTGATGATGCTCATGGGTTTGGCGTATTGGGTGAAAGTGGCCGAGGCAGTGTTGAACATTGGCAGATTAATCAAAGGGAAATGCCGATTGAGATGGGTACGTTTGGTAAAGCCTTTGGCACTGCGGGTGCCTTTGTTGCTGCAGATGAAGTGGTAATCGAAACCCTGATTCAACAAGCACGAAGCTATATTTACACTACCGCACAACCACCGGCTATAGCGGCAGCTACTTTAGCCAGTTTAAAACTGGTGCAAGATGAAAACTGGCGGCGCGAAAAATTAACGGCTTTAATTAGCCAGTTTAAAACGGGGGCAAAGGCCTTGGGTTTGGAGCTGGTGGCTTCATTTACGGCCATTCAACCGTTATTAATAGGTGATGAAAAACAGGCGATAAAAATCGGCAAGGCTTTAGAAGACAAGGGGCTACT
>JBLIKM010000141.1:0-4650 GCA_047636295.1 Methylophagaceae bacterium | reverse complement strand
GGTCTTGGTTGGAAAAACACTTGCGGTAAAGGCAATGCTGAAGACACTGTTTCTAGTGGTTTGGAAGGTGCGTGGACTATATCGCCAACGGCTTGGAGCATCAATTATCTGCAAAACCTTATCAACTTTGAGTGGGTGAAAACGAAAAGCCCGGCCGGTGCAATACAATGGACACCTAAGAATGCTGACGAATTACAATTCGTACCGGATGCTCATATTGCAGGCAAAACTCATGCGCCCATCATGTTTACAACAGATATTGCACTTAAAGCTGATCCTAAATATCGTAAGATTGCGGAACGTTTCCTAGATAATTCAGAAGCGTTTGATCTTGCTTTTGCTAAAGCCTGGTTTAAGCTGACTCATCGTGATATGGGACCACAAACATACTTACTCGGTCCTGATGTGCCAGCAGCGCAATTATGGCAAGATCCTATTCCAGCCGTTGATTATCAATTAGTCGATGCCAAGGATGTTAAAAATCTGAAGGTGACAATTGTTGATTCAGGCCTGACTGTTCCTCAATTAGTACGAACTGCCTGGGGAGCAGCGGCTAGCTTCCGTGATACGGATCATCGTGGTGGTGCCAATGGTGCACGTATTCGTCTTGCACCACAAAAAAATTGGCCAGCTAATAGCCCTGAAGAATTATCTAAGGTGCTAAATGTTTTGCAAGGCATTCAGGCTGACTTCAATGCGAAATCTGGCAATAAGAAAGTATCACTTGCCGATATCATTGTATTAGGTGGTGCTGCAGCCGTTGAGAAAGCAGCCAACGATGCAGGCAATAAAGTGAATGTACCATTCACTGCTGGGCGTGCAGATACAACGCAAGAACTCACAGATGTAAATTCTTTTGCCGTGTTGGAACCTACTGCAGACGGGTTCCGTAACTACTTCAGTTTGGAAAATACTCAATCGCCTGCACAAATGATGGTCGAGAAAGCAAACTTACTGAGCTTGTCGGTACCTGAAATGACTGTTTTGGTTGGAGGTATGCGTGCACTGAATGCCAATGCTGAAGGGATTTCACATGGTGTGTTGACCAGCAAACCGGGTACTTTAACCAATGACTTCTTTGTTAATTTGCTTGATATGTCTACCAAATGGGAAAAATCATCAAAAGAAGCAGGGGTTTATCAAGGTCTTGATCGCAAAACTGGCAAACTTAGATGGACGGCCACTTCTGTAGATCTCATTTTCGGCTCAAATAATGAATTGCGCGCAGTTTCTGAAGTTTATGCATCTGTTGATTCAACACAGAAGTTTGTTAATGACTTCGTTGATGCATGGGTTAAGGTAATGACCTTGGACCGTTTTGACTTGCACCATTGAGCTAAAATAAAACTGTTTGTATGGTTGTGGAACTCAGGGTAATTTGAGTCTCGGCTAAGATCGTAAAAAGACAAGTGAAAGCTTTTCGCAACTAATCAACTAATGGAAACATGAACAGCGGCATAATTAATGCCGCTGTTCATGATCTTCCCGTAATATTTAATCCAAGTGCCATTTAGTTAGGAACCGTGCCATATTATGCATAAAATGCATTATGTAGAGCAGCTTGTAAAAGCCTGAATTAAGCACTACAAAATAGAACAAATTATTGAGCTAAGGTTTAGCGCTCAAGCTAGTTTTATTTATCGTAGATACCCAAAATATAGTGCTCAATACAGTTGCCAAATACCCTGTTATAATCCTCTCGGTAAGCACATGTAGTGCCGATCTTTATGCCACATTTTATCGCCGATTTTGCTCGAGATTAAACCAATATTTGGGTTAATCCTTTCACAAGCACGGCAAATCCCTTGATATTTTCCTGCATCTCTATAGCTGTAATGAGCTGAGAAATCACTGATTAAAACGCATTGCGTAGCCGTTTGTGTATCAATTCACCTAGACCAAAAGTGAAAAACAAGTGCATCCGAGAACTACATTGATTAGTGAATCGCTTGATCAACTAAACTTAGCTGGGATTAGGGTCATTATAGTGTTTCGTTAGGTGTAGAACGCCAATACGTGTTAACGTGTGTTTACACATGTTGATAAATTAACACATGATAGTTGATGCCTGCCATCAAAACATAACGCTGCCATCAAACCAATGATTGCTATCGGCGCGTTACAGTATCTTCGTCGCTTGCTTTGCACAGTGGAAACACTTTTCGTGCATAGCTTAAAAGGCTATTTGTCTTTGCAAGCCTAATCAGTCTTATTGAAATAGTCTGATTTTTAACTATAGGGGAAAAGCATGATACCTAAACATCTTTTTATACCGCTTCTATTAACAAGCGCATTTGTTAGTCCGAGCTATGCTCAAACCGTAGAAATCACCGCAACAGAACTCAGTAGCCTTAAAGCACAAATTTCGGCGCTGCAAGACAGGCTGAATCAGCTTGAAGAAAAATCTGATGCAGCCACTTCACAAATAGCACTAAACGCTGATAAGTTAGGAAAAGAAGCGACTGACGCTTTGGATGGAATCAAAGTAGGGGGGGCTATTCGTAGTAATTATAACTACACTTCATATAATGAAGGCAACAAGGATCGTGGTGGGGATTTCGATTTCGATATCTTTCGCATTAACGTAAGTGGCGAAATAGGTGATGTCTCTTTAAACGGGGAAATTCGCTTCTTCGATTATATGACGGCGGTTAAATACGCTTATGTGGGATACGAGTTTAGCCAAAATTGGCAAGTACAGGCTGGGATTACTAAGGTGCCTTTTGGTAATAGCCCTTATAACTCACAAAATTATTTCTTCAGCACCAATTATTACCTCGGCCTAGAAGATGACTTTGATTTAGGTATCGTGTTTAAGCGCAAGATTGCCGATAATTGGCAATTGGATTTAGGCTTTTTCAAGAACGATGAACTAGGCGGCGTTGATGGTTATGTCGATAATCGTTCTGATCGTTATTCTTATGATATTGTTGGTACTCGGCCTTTGGGCGAAGGAATATATGACGAACCAGGACAAGGAACAGGCAAGGCGCTGGGGGAATACAATACCTTTAGCGGCCGCTTTGCCTATCATGTTGCCCTAGGGGAATTAAAAACTGAAGTAGGCGTATCAGGATTGAGAGGTGGCTTACATGATGGCACATCACGTGCTGGAAGTTATCAAGCCTGGGCTTTGCATAGCAATAGTCAATATCAAAATTGGCATTTACAGTTGCAACACAGTCAATATAACTATGACATCGATCAGGTCGAACGCATTGCCGTAGGCGCTTATTCATTTTATGACTCTATTGCTGCCGAAGCTACGTCTACGACCTTTAATCTGGCTTATGATTTGGCAGTGAACTTTGGCCCGGTAACAGCTCTACAATTTTATAATAACTACGGCATCGTTTACGACAAGTCGGATAACACAGCCAATACGGTTATGAATGTTACTGGGGTGTCGGTCGCTGCAGGTGGGTTTTTCACTTATTTTGACTGGGTACATGCAAAGAACCAACCTTTTGTTGGCGGCAGTGCATCTGGTGATAGCAGCGAATATCAGCAACGTTTCAACATCAATCTCGGCTATTACTTTTAATCTAGCTGGCTGATACATTCTCTAATTCAACAAAATACAACAAGGATAATCTGATGACAGATAATAAAGATCCTATGATCCCGGATGGTAAGGTAAACCCCATCGATACCGACTATCAAGTAGGCCAGGACAATATTGTAGTTAATGTAGGACCCTATGGCTTAGATATACACAATAGAGTTTTTGCCATCTCGGCACTGACAATAATTGCTTTTGTCGCGCTGACGCTGATGTTTCAAAATCAAGCTGAGCCAATGTTTAATGGCATAAGAGGCTGGTTGACCACCAATCTAGACTGGTTTTTCATCAGTGCGGCAAATATTTTTGTACTGATATGTATCGCGCTCGTGGTTTCTCCTTTGGGCCGAGTACGCCTTGGCGGCACTGAGGCGACGCCTGATTACAGCTATTTAAGCTGGTTTTCGATGTTATTTGCCGCCGGTATGGGTATCGGCTTAATGTTCTATGGCGTCTCCGAGCCACTCACCCATTTTGGCACCTCATTTGCCGGAACTGCTGCAGAAAATGGTGTGCGTACCGATTGGGCTCCACTGGCTGGCGCAGCAGGTAATGCCGAGTCAGCAGAACGTTTAGCGATGGCTGCCACAATTTATCATTGGGCATTCCATCCCTGGGCTATTTACGCTGTGATGGGCTTGGGTTTAGCGCTGTTCTCCTTTAATAAGGGTTTACCACTGACCATCCGCTCGGTATTTTATCCGATTTTGGGCGAACGGGTATGGGGTTGGCCTGGTCATATTATCGATATTGTGGCAGTGCTGGCAACCTTATTCGGTTTGGCCACATCCCTAGGCTTGGGCGCCTCACAAGCCGCTTCTGGTCTGCATTACCTGTTTGGCGTTCCCTTAGGGAATACCACCCAAGTCTTGTTAGTGATAGGTATCACCGCCTTGGCCCTTATTTCAGTTATAAGAGGCTTGGATGCCGGGGTAAAAAAATTATCTGAAATCAATATGATGCTCGCGGGTCTATTATTGGTTTTTGTGGTGGTCGTTGGACCCACTCTGGCTATTGCCACAGGTTTTATTGACAACATGATGGCTTATTTCCATTATTTGCCGGAACTTGCTAATCCAGTAGGGCGT
>JBLIKM010000140.1:0-4691 GCA_047636295.1 Methylophagaceae bacterium | reverse complement strand
TGTGTTATTTCGCCATCAGTATCGCGCCAAATTTCAGGTCCAGTTGTTTCATAATGAGCCAAAGGGTTGTCAAAGTTAGCAAATTGATTAAGCACTTTGCCTTTCCCTTGCTTTTGCATTTCTAGGGCTAAATCACGAGCGGATTCCATATTTTCCGTTAACATAATCTCAGCGCCATAAGCCCGCATTGAGGCTCGTCGCTCTACGCTCATGTTTTTAGGCATCAATAAAATCATTCGATAACCTAAAATAGCAGCGACCATTGCTAAGGCAATACCGGTATTACCACTAGTGGCTTCAATTAATGTATCACCTGCGTGAATATCTCCGCGCGCTTCGGCTTGGCGAATCATCGACATCACAGGTCTATCTTTTAAAGATCCTGCAGGATTATTACCTTCTAACTTTACTAAGATAATATTTGAGGTATCACCCGGTAAGCGTTGTAATCTTACTAAGGGTGTATTGCCAACAAAGGCTTCAATTGTAGGGTACTGTTTCATTGTTCTCGTTCCATTAAGATCACATAGGCCATGGCATATTCTGACTCATCACTCAAACTCAGTAGACTACGACCAATATTCAATTCATCTAACAAACTTAGACCACGTTGATAAAAAGTTAATTCCGGCTTGCCGTATTCATTATTGCTCACCGCAATATGGCGTAAACTCAGTCCATCGCGAAAGCCGGTACCTAATGCTTTTGCTGTCGCTTCTTTCGCAGCAAACCGTTTGGCTAAAAATGCGGCAGGTTTATGTGCTCGTTGAAAAGATTCAAACTCACTATCACTTAATATACGTTGAGCAATTTTATCGCCGTGTTTATCTAATAATGACTGCATTCTAGGTATATGCACAAGATCAGTGCCTATGCCAAAGATCATCCGCGGCGTGCAATCAGCATTAATTGTTTCATTTCACTTACAGCAGATTTAAAACCCGTGAACATTGCTCTGGCTACAATGGCATGGCCGATATTCAGTTCGACAATATCAGGGATTTCTGCAACCGCGCCAACATTATGATAATTCAAGCCATGACCTGCATTGACTTGTAAACCAAGTTTAGCGGCATGTTGAACAGCATTAATAATAATGTTGAGCTCATGTTGCGCCTGTGTAGGAGTTTCAGCATCGGCATAACGGCCAGTATGCAATTCAATTATTGGTGCACCACATTCAACAGCCGCATCAATTTGAGCCATATCAGGATCAATAAATAATGACACGTTGACTTTAGCGTTAGCAAGTCGTTGGCAAGCTTCTTTCATTTTAGATAACTGTCCCTTAACATCTAAACCGCCTTCTGTTGTCAGTTCTTCCCGGCGTTCTGGGACTAAACAACAATCAGCAGGGAGATATAATTCAGCCATTGTCAGCATCTCATCGGTTACCGCCATTTCCAGATTCATTTTAGTCTGTAAAATGTCCGATAACATGGCCACATCACGTTGTTGAATATGGCGTCGATCTTCTCGCAAATGCAATGTTATACCGTCGGCTCCCGCTTGTTCTGCTTCAATCGCAGCTTGAATAGGATCAGGATAACGCGTACCTCGCGCTTGTCTTAACGTGGCTACATGATCAATGTTGACACCTAGTAGAATTGCCATATTTTTATCTTAACCTTATAAAATTAATTTTTGCTCACGTACTGCTGTAGATCAATAAAAAGCTGTCTGCTTTGTAATGGTTTACCATCTAAATAAAAATATATCACGGTTCGCATCACGCGTTTTATTTCTTGTAAGCTTTGTTGATCGAAATCAGATTCATTTATTAAATGCCGAAGACTGCGACCAGAAATCATCGGTAAACTTACGCCTTGTTGCCAACGTAATAAGCCGGCATCAGCTTGGTAATAATATTGTTGCTGCTCTTCTATTAACTGGCCATTCTCATATTCGCTATCAAGCACTAAACCGTAGCCTAAATGACCTAGCAATTTTTTCTCGAATAAACGGAGAATAATTTCTGTACTATCTCGCTGGTGCAATCCTAATAAGGCTTGTTGATAGGCGTTAAAAACATCGGGTTCTGCTACCTGGGGGCCTAGCAGCCGAACTATCAACTCATTAATATATAAGCCACATAAGGCGGCATTGGCTTGCAAAATATAACGTGCAGATAAGGCTTCGACAGCGCTTAATGTATACAAGTCGCCATGACCAAACCATGACAATAACAAGGGTTGATAAAGCTGTAATAAACCCGCTTTATTACCTCTTTTTTGATTAAGGCCTTTTGCAACTATACTGACCCGCCCGTATTGTTCACTAAATACATCGAGCAAGGCACTATTTTCGCGGTAAGGCCGTTGATGTAAAACAAATGCGGGCGTTAATTCAACCTTCAAGATTCGCTCAAACTGAAAAGCTATTAAAGCTCGTCGTTATAACCCAGGTTTTTCAACATACGTTCATTATCACCCCAACCTTCACGCACCTTAACCCATAGGCGCAAAAAGACTTTTTTACCAAAGAGGCTTTCCATTTCAAGTCGCGCATCTTTACCAACAGATTTGAGCAATTCGCCACCTTTACCAATGACAATCGCTTTCTGACCACTGCGTTCTACATAGACAACAGCACCAATGCGATATAATTTTTCTTCGTCATCAAACTGTTCAATTTCGACAGTAATTGAATAAGGTAACTCTTGTCCTAAGTGACGGAATAATTTTTCACGCACCAATTCTGCTGCTAAAAAGCGAGAGCTTCGATCGGTAAGTTGATCTTCAGGAAAAATCAACTCACCTTCAGGCATTAACTTTTTAATTTCTGCTTCTAGTTGATCAAGATTTACACCTTTTCGAGCAGAAATAGGTAACACGTTAGAATAGTTATATTGTGCGGCTAACTTTTCAATATGAGGCAACATGACTTCTTTATCAGCTAATTTATCCATTTTATTGATAACTAAGATTACAGGCGCTTCTGCATTAGCTTTTAAGCGCACTAAAACTTGCTCATCTTCTTCGGTCCAATTCATACCATCAACAACAAATAAAATCACATCAACATGATCAATTGACGATGCGGCGGCACGATTCATATATTTATTCATCGCTCGTTTATCATCAATATGTAAGCCCGGCGTATCAACGTAAATCAACTGACTATCGTCAGTCGTTTTAATACCTAAGATACGATGGCGTGTTGTTTGAGGTCGACGTGATGTAATGCATAACTTTTGCCCTAAAACACGATTAATTAGGGTGGATTTACCCACATTTGGTCGGCCGATAATGGCTACATAACCTGATTTAAACGTACTGTCTGTCATAGTTTATCTTCTATTAGTTTCAATGCTCGCTCGGCGGCTGTTGTTTCAGCTTTTCGATGGCTACTGCCTTGTGCAATGATGAGTTTTTTTAATAATGCCACTTGGCATGAAGCTTCGAATAGGGGTTCATTATCAGCTCGTTTAACTTCTTGGACACTGTAGAGCGGCAAAGGCTGTTTACGGCTTTGTAATAACTCCTGTAAACGCGTTTTTGCATCCTTAACGACTTCATTGACATCAATGGCCGATAGTCTTTCTTCATACAGTCTCAAGATAAGCGTTTTAACCACTTCAAGTCCACTATCTTGATATAGGGCACCAAAAATCGCTTCAACCGTATCGGCTAAAATAGATTCTCGTCGGTAACCACCACTTTTTAATTCGCCAGGGCCTAAGATCAGTACCTCACCTAAGCGTAGCTCTCTGCCAATTTCAGCCAAGGTAACGCCCTTAACCAAAGAAGCACGTAAACGGCTTAATTTGCCTTCTTTCACTTGTGGAAAGCGGTTGAATAACGCTTCAGCGATTACAAAACTTAAAATGGCATCGCCTAAATACTCCAAACGCTCATTATTACGAGAAGCCGCGCTGCGATGTGTTAACGCTTGTTGCAGTAAGCTAATATCCCTGAAGCTTACCTGCAATTGTGCACATAAAGATTTCTGACCTGCTGTGATCATTTACCTTTGGGCTCCTCGATATCTATTTCTTTATGGAAGTGACCCACTAAACTAATCTGTGCAATAAAGGGCTTCCGTACTTCATAATCGATTACCGCTTTGGTTACACTCAGATTGTCTCGGCCACGTGAAAGTGTGATATTTTCTTGTTTAACACTACTGACATAACCGGTATTAAACCGCTTAGCAAGTAAAAGATTTACTTGCTGTGTCGTCAGTTTATTTTCTTTCAATTCAACTTCCATAGATTCCATGATCTGAACTACGCTGAAGTACTCTTGATACATAGGTATCAGACGCATGGCAATCGTAGTAAAAAAGGCGATAATACCTAATACAATTACCCAGCTAATTAATGTCATTCCACGTTGTTTATTCATTATATTTACCTTTAGTTGATCTTATCGCCCAAACGGTTCCAAACGATGCCGCCAGTATTCCAATCCCAACTCATCCATATTAAGAAGGCTTTACCCACTAAATTAGCTTCAGGTACTGTGCCCCAAAAGCGGCTATCATTACTATTATCACGATTATCGCCCATAACGAAATATTCGCCAAGCGGCACGACCATTTCACCTTCAATCAAACGTCGGCTGGGATCAATTAATAATTCATGGGTATGCTGACCTAAGGTCTCGACATGTAACTCGCTATTCTCCGGCACAATGCCTAATAGACTTGCATTTTTTTGTTTCGGTTGTTGGGCAATTTTTTTGCCATTT
>JBLIKM010000139.1:0-4875 GCA_047636295.1 Methylophagaceae bacterium | reverse complement strand
TAACAGCAAATGAATCTAGTTTATCAATATACGGCTTACCAACGAGACCTTTTATTAACACATTACTGACATCACTAACCTTAAAATAAGTATGTAAAGCTTGGGTTATGGTAAAGAATTGTTTACCAGTATTTTTTGTTTTCAACGTCATTTCAAGATTTGAACCAATAATTATCTGCAGTTCCAAATTGAATTCATAGTGCCATAATTCGCGAGTTATATCACTATCAGTGGTGACTAAGGTAACGCTTGTTCTGCCATCTTCTAAGGCTTCACTGGCATGTACTTGCCATTGCTGATTGCGTACGAAACCATGTGCAGGTCGTTCAAAACCAGAAGTATCATCACCAAACCATGGCCAGCATATAGGTACACCACCTCTAATCCCTTTGCCTTCCTGATACCGTACTTTATCACTCAGGAAAAATAAGTCTTCAGCTGCACCATTCGGTTGATAAGAGATGATTTGACCCGCATAGGTAGAAATTTTTGCTTTGGCATACTGGTTCGAAATATCTATCATTACAAATCCATTGTCCCCCAGATTAAACTGAAGTAGATCCTTAATGCCAAATTGTTGGTTCAATTGAGTATAATTTTGCATATATATTTATTCTGGCTGTATTAAAAATTAAAAAGACGGACTATAAAAGTCCGCCTTTGTCTTACTATTATATCTAAACTACTAAGATTTTATTATTCAACTACGTAATAGATCAATGTTGAGAACAATGTGGATTTTAACTTCAGCGTGTTCAGGCAACAATGATCCATTATCAAAATTGATAACTAATGCTTTTTTAGTGTTTATGACCGCCGTCACCATGTACATGACCATGCTCTAATTCTTCTTCAGTCGCTTCGCGAACTTCACGCACTGTTACGTCAAAGTTCAAATGAACGCCTGCTAATGGGTGGTTACCATCGACAGTCACCATATCGTCAGTGATCGCAACAACGGTAACCATTACAGGGCCGTCATCAGTTTCAGATTCAAATTGCATGCCCAGTTCGATATTTTCAACGCCACCAAATAATTCTTTCGGCACTTCTTGTGCCATTTCATCATGACGTTCGCCATACGCTTTTGCAGGCTCAATGCTCGCTTTAACTTTATCGCCCGCTTGTTTGCCTGCTAGTGCTTCTTCAAGACCATCAATGATGTTACCAAAGCCTTGTAAATACGCTAATGGCCCTGCGCCATCAGAAGTATCAATGACTTCGCCTTCATTATTGGTCAAGGTATAGTCAATAACTACAACGGATTTTTCTGCTACTTTCATTTTAATTTCCTTAAGGATTGAATTTATATTTGCTGAGTTCAGTTCGCACGTTTGTACTTTTCTCAACAGCGCGATTACATATGGTTTATAACTGAGGCCGCGTAATCACTACTACTTAGGGCTTCTACACCAACCGTTTCGGCCAAATCACAGGTGACTTGAGAGTTCATAATGGCACCCGCCACCCCAGTGACAACGAAGTCTGCTGCTTCAAGCCAGCCAAGATGACGTAGTAACATTTCAGCTGACAAAATTAATGACGATGGATTTGCCATATTTTTACCTGCTAAAGCAGGCGCAGTACCATGAGTTGCTTCAAAAATAGCGATGGAATCAGATAGGTTTGCCCCTGGAGCAATACCAATACCACCGACCTGAGCCGCTAAGGCATCAGAAATATAATCACCATTAAGATTTAGTGTTGCCACCACATCATAAGCAGATGGGTGCAACAAAATTTCTTGTAAAAATGCATCGGCAATACAATCTTTAATGACGATTTCTTTACCTGTATTTGGATTTTTAAATGATTTCCATTCTCCGCCATCTAATGGCAGAGCACCAAACTCTTTAGCTGCGAGTTCATAACCCCACAGTTTGAAGCCACCTTCAGTGAACTTCATGATATTGCCTTTGTGGACTATGGTGACAGAGTCACGATTATTATCAACTGCATACTGAATCGCTTTACGTACTAAGCGTTCTGTTCCTTGGCGTGAAACGGGTTTAATACCAATACCAGAGGTATCAGGGAAACGAATTTTAGTCACGCCCATTTCTTCTTGTAAAAATTTAATAACTTTTTTGGCATCAGCACTTTCCGCTGGCCACTCGATACCGGCATAAATATCTTCTGAATTTTCACGGAAGATAACCATATCGATTTTTTCAGGTGCTTTAACTGGGCTAGGTGTACCCGGATAGTAACGAACAGGTCGCTGGCAAAGATACAGATCAAGCGTTTGGCGCATCGTCACGTTTAATGAACGCATACCACCACCCACGGGGGTCATCAAAGGCCCTTTTATTGATACGGCATAGTCTTTTAGTGTCTGCATAGTCTCTGCTGGCAAATACTGATCTTCACCATAGATTTCAGTGGCTTTTTCACCCGCATACACTTCCATCCATGCGATTTTACGCTCACCGGCATAAGCTTTTTCAACAGCAGCATCAATGACTGACATCATTGCTGGTGTGATATCAACACCAATACCATCACCCTCAATAAATGGAATGATAGGTTGATTGGGTACATCTAAAGAAAAGTCTGCGTTAACACGAATAACACGGCCTTTCTCAGGGAGGTTGATATGTTCGAAAGCCATCAAGTAAGGTTCCTGATAATTAAAAACGCCTATTTTAGCACTAAGTAGGTCCCCAACCCAAAAAATGACGGCGCGTTTTAAAATAACCATACACTCACTCACAGACTATAAGAATGATTGAATAACACTTAAAACATAAATCAATGTGTAACATTTCGCATTATAATTAGTCATAATGATAGAAAGCTAACCAGGAGATAAATTAATGAATACAGCCTCATGCCCAATATCTGGTACAGGTTTGGGGCTCCGTAGAAGCTTCATGAATGAGCTTGATGCACTTGACCACAACCCCGTTGATTTCCTTGAAGTCGCGCCTGAAAACTGGATGGAAATGGGGGGAATCTTAGGTAAAAAATTTGCACATTTTGCCGAACGTTACCCGATGATCTGTCATGGTCTATCATTATCTATCGGTAGCCCAGCGCCCTTAGATGAACACTTCCTAATGCGCTTAAAAAAATTCTTTGATAAACACAATATACGCTCTTATAGCGAACATTTAAGTTATTGCAGTGATGATGGTCATCTCTATGATTTAATGCCTATCCCGTTCACCCAACAAGCGGTTGACCATGTGGCTAAACGTATTCAACGGATTCAAGAAATTCTAGAACGACCTTTAATCATTGAAAATGTCTCATATTATGCTGCGCCAGGGCAGGAAATGTCTGAAATTGACTTTTTAAATGGTGTACTTGAACAAGCGAATTGTGACTTATTACTTGATGTTAATAATATTTACGTCAATAGTATTAACCACGGTTACGATGCTGCAGATTATATTAAATCCGTACCCAGTGAGCGCATTGCATACTTACATATTGCCGGACACTTCGATGAAGCAGACGATCTAAAAGTAGATACTCACGGTGCAGATATTATCGCTCCAGTATGGAAATTATTAGAACTCACCTATCAACATCACGGCGTACTTCCAACTTTATTAGAACGTGACTTTAATATTCCGTCACTTGATACATTGGTAACTGAAGTGGAACAAATTCGTCATTATCAAACGATTCAGGAACACGCCCATGTCGCAACAGCCTAAAGCATCAAATTTTATTGATACCCAATATCAGTTTGCGGCCTTCCTACGCGATCCCGATAACCAACCCATCCCTGAAAATATTGAACCTAGGCGTATGGCTATTTATCGTGAACTTTTTTACAACAATATTGAAGGCTTTGTGGCTAATGGGTTCCCTGTTTTAAGGCAAATATTCTCAGATGAAGCTTGGCACAGCATGTGCCGCGACTTCATGATAAAACACCGCTGTAAAACACCACTATTCCACGAGATTGCCCGTGAATTTATGGCTTATCTTGAAAATGAACGCGACAATGCTAATGACCCTATTTTCATCCAAGAGTTGGCGCATTATGAATGGGTAGAATTAGCCTTAACTGTTTTAGATGATGTTGAGGCGAAACCAATAAGACTTAATTCAAATCAGGACAACTTAGACACCTATTTTAAGACATCTTCACTCGCATGGCCTTTAGTTTACAACTACCCCGTGCATCAGATAGGTCCGGATTTCCAGCCCCATGAGGCAAGTAAGAACCCCATACACTTACTCGTTTACCGCGACACGCAAGACAATATCACCTTTTTAGAATTAAACCCTGTGAGTGCACGTCTTATCAATTTACTTAATGAGGGATTGACCGGTCACATGGCCGCCAAACAAATTGCTAGTGAACTTCAACACCCAAACCCACAGGTTGTAATCAATGGCGCTCGCGCCTTGATTGATGACTGGTTGCAGCGTGGAATAGTAATTTTAAATGATTAAACGTCAAACTTGCTAAGGTTTTTGTTGAATATTCACAGCAGACTTACAAGCATTAATTCAATAGTGACAAACAAAAAAGGGACAGGGAACCCCGAGATATTTACTCGATGCGCCCTGCCCCTCATTGGCAAAGAAATTAACTAGTTAGTTGCTAATTGAATTGCTTCAGCAGATAAGCGGGTAATTTCATCCCAATTTTCAGCATCAACTAAGTTTGCTGCACACATCCAAGAACCGCCTACACACGCCACATTTGGCAGGTCATAGTATGCTTTAACATTCTTTTGGCTTACGCCGCCCGTTGGACAGAATGTAATTTGTGGAATGGGTGCGCCAATTGATTTCAGCATGGGTATACCACCTGCCGCTTCTGCAGGGAAAAACTTCATTGCTGTAATGCCTTTTTCTAATAAACGCATTGCATCACTCGGATTAGCAATACCCGGCAATAAAGGCACACCC
>JBLIKM010000138.1:0-4883 GCA_047636295.1 Methylophagaceae bacterium | reverse complement strand
AATCGTCGCAAGTTTCTGACTAGGAATAAAGTATGTTCATCGACCGTGTAGGCGTGAAATAGATCATGTTGCATTTGTCCAACAATTTGTCCAAATGCAGGTAGGTAGGCACCTAAAATCCCTAATCTATTCATACGCCGAAACTCATGGGTAATACCTTTCGGTTGGCGAAGAATTTCCATGAACAAGCTACGATTTTTGATATCAGCTCGAAAGCGCTTGTCGATAAGGTGGCGATGAGCGTGGAGTTGGCGAATGGTATCAGCGCGAATACCTTTGATCTCTGGCTGCTGCTCTAGTATTAAAAATACTTCCAGCATGGCATAGGGGTAAAAAGCAAAGATCCCTGAATTGATGGTTTCAAGATAACCATTATGGACTTGGAATCGTCTGTTGATAGCTTCAATTTGAGGTGTTTCGTCTGAGAGAATGATATTTTCTTCAAACAGTTGTAATAACAGCTCATTCATTTGGCTGACTGAACGGGCCGATCGGTAGTAGTCTTTCATGAAATGTTCAACGGCAAGTCGGCTATCTGTTCCTTGATAACCAAGTTGCTTGGCGACTTCTCGTTGATGATCGATCATTAACTTTTCTTGTTTGCGATTAGCTACAAGATGAAGTGAAAAACGAACGCGCCATAAAAACCGACGTGCTTTATCTAACCGTTGATATTCACTATTCGCCAGAAAACCTTTTTGGTTGAGGCCTTTTAAACCAGATACGTCGAAATGTTGTTGGGCGACCCAACTAATAACCTGTAAATCACGCAGACCACCCGGTGATTCTTTAATATTCGGTTCTAGATTGTTGATAGAGTCATTATATTTGAGATGACGATGCAATTGTTCTTGTTTTTTTTGTTGATAAAAGCGACGTGTATCCCACGTTTTGTGGTTGATTGTCAGTTGTTGTAAGGATGAATATAAGGCTTTTTCACCACATAATAGGCGCGTTTCGAGCAGATTTGTGGCAATGGTAATGTCATCTTCTGCTAATTGTCGGCATTCTTGAATTGTACGGACACTATGACCTATTTCAAGGCCTACGTCCCAGAGCTGAGTTAGAAATGTAGAAAGTTCACTAGGTGGTTGTTCAGCAACAGATTCATCAAGTAAAACGAGTAAATCAATATCTGAATAAGGATGAAGTTCACCGCGACCGTAGCCACCCACTGCAAGAAGACTGATTGGTGTATCTGCAGATATGTGATGTTGCCACAAGTCTTGTAATACTTGATCGATAAAAACGGCACGTTGCTCAACAAGTATAATAATGTCTGCTTGGTCTTCAAACTGTTGTTTTAGATAAGCTTGACCTTCTTGCAGTGCGCTACGATAAAAGTCAATATTGAGCGTGTCCGAATTAGGTTCTTGATTATTACCTATCTGCCAAAGGGATAACAATGAGCTGGTCATGAGTTAAATCACTTCATCCTTACGTAAGGTCAGGATCTGGTGACCCGTTTCAGTAACTAAAATAGTATGTTCCCATTGAGCTGATAAAGATCGATCTTTGGTTACTACCGTCCAATTATCTGGGAGTTGCTTGATATGTCTTTTTCCTGCATTTACCATAGGTTCGATAGTAAATGTCATGCCTTCTTCTAGTACTAAGCCTGTTCCTGGCGTTCCATAATGTAATACTTGGGGTTCTTCATGAAAACCTAGTCCAATACCGTGTCCGCAATATTCTTGCACGATAGAAAAATTTTGTGCCTCGGCATGGCGTTGGATAGCGTGACCAATATCACCAAGTTGAATGCCTGGTTTTACCATTGAAATGCCAATTAGCATAGCTTCTCGAGCATTTTCACATAAGCGTTGAGCGAGAATAGAGGTTTTTCCGACATAAAACATCTTACTGGTATCACCATGATAACCCTCTTTAATAACAGTGATATCAATATTGATGATGTCGCCATCTTTAAGTTTTTTGTCACCAGGAATACCATGACAAATAACATGATTAACCGAGGTACAAATCGACTTTGGAAAGCCGTGATAGTTTAAAGGAGCAGGAATCGATTGCTGAACATCAACAATATAATCATGACAAATTGAGTCTAATTCGTCAGTGGTGATACCGGCGACTACATATGGTCCAATCATTGTTAACACGTCAGCAGCTAGACGACCAGCGACACGCATTTTCTCGATTTCTGCGGTTGTTTTGATACTAACGGCCATGATTGAATAGTTTCCTTAGAGAGTAGACGGATAATATTTAGACTGAGTGCTAGTGTGCCGGAAAATAGTTGAAACGACCAGTAAATGATAGTGGAAGATTAACCTTTTTCCGAATTTAAATGTGTCGCACGTCAGCTATAATGCCAGTCACTATTGAAGAGCCTTTTCCTTAGTTATAAAGTCAATTAATCGAAAAGGTGAATTTTGTGGTGTTGATCGCGATAAACAGATTGATATTACTTTGTTTTTATACGGGATTTGTGGAATAATATGCGCGCCTAATATAAGGCACAAATCACACATGCACCGACACAAGTCTCGGGGTGCTAACAGCCTAGTCAGTTAGTCGATATTTGGGGTGTGTGGAGGTTTAACCCCACAATTAATATAAAGGTTTTAATTAAAATGGCTAAAACAACAATGCGCCAAATGCTTGAGGCAGGCGTTCACTTCGGTCACCAAACTCGTTACTGGAACCCAAAAATGGGTCCGTTTATTTTTGGTAAACGTAATAATATCCATATCATGAATCTTGAGCACAGCTTACCGATGTTCAATGATGCTTTGAACTACGTTGGTAAATTGGCTTCTAAAAAAGGTCGTATCCTTTTCGTAGGTACTAAACGTGCAGCACAAGATCCTATTCGTGAAGATGCAGAACGCGCAGGTATGCCGTATGTAAATCGCCGCTGGTTAGGTGGCATGTTGACTAACTACCAAACCGTGCGTAAATCAATCAAACGTTTAGATACTATTCAAGAAATGATCGAGTCTGGCAAATTAGAAGGTTTGAAAAAGAAAGAAGTTTTAAACTTGACACGTGAACAAGAAAAATTAGATAAAAGCATCGGTGGTATCCGTAAAATGGGTGGTTTACCTGATGCCTTATTCGTTATCGATGTTGACCACGAACGTATTGCTATTCAAGAAGCTAACAAGTTAGGTATCCCTGTTATTGCTGTCGTTGATTCCAATAGTAATCCTGATGGTGTTGACTATGTTATTCCTGGTAATGATGATTCTATGCGTGCCATTAAACTTTATACATCAAGCATGGCTGAAGCGATTTTAGACGCTCGCGCAGCCGTTGCAAGTGGTGCTGAAGAGATGGCAGACGTTGTGGCTGAAAGTACTGAAGCGGCGGCTGAGTAACATCATATAGTTAAATCAAGTATACGGGCTCACTAGTTTAGTGGGCCTGTATTGTATGTGCGGCTAGATTCTGGCTAAACATAGTTCAAAGTTATAAAGGGCTAAACAAATGGCAATTACTGCTGCATTAGTAAAAGAACTGCGTGAGCGTACTGGCTCAGGCATGATGGAATGTAAAAAAGCGTTGGTAGCAACTAACGGTGATATCGAAGTTGCGATTGATGAAATGCGTAAATCTGGTTTAGCTAAAGCAGATAAAAAATCTGATCGCATCGCGGCTGAAGGTATAGTTGCAATTGAAATCAGTGCTGATGGCAAACAAGCTGTTATGTTAGAAATCAACTCTGAAACTGATTTTGTTGCTAAAGCAGAAGATTTTATCGCTTTTGTCAGCAATGTTTCTAAAAAAGTGTTGGATGCTCAACCTGCTGATATTGAAGCGTTAATGGCACTACCATTAAATGATGCTGGCAAATCAGTTGAAGTTGTTCGTCAAGAATTGGTTGCTAAAATTGGTGAAAATATTAAAGTACGCCGTTTTGCATTAATGGCTGCTGATGACGGTATTATTGGTTCATATCGTCATGGTGATCGTATCGGCACCATGGTTAAAATGACAGGTAATGACTCGGCACTCGCTAAAGACTTAGCAATGCATGTTGCTGCTAATCGTCCAAAAGCTATCTCAGCTGCAGATTTACCTGCAGAATTGCTTGAAAAAGAACGTGATATCGTTGCAACACAAGCAAAAGAAAGTGGCAAACCAGAGGCTATTATTGAAAAAATGGTTGAAGGCCGCATGAGCAAGTTCGTTAATGAAATAAGCTTTATGGGTCAACCTTTTGTTAAAGACCCTGATGTAACGGTTGAACAGCTTGTGAAAAAAGCAAACGCAACGGTTGAAGCATTTGAATTTTTTGAAGTCGGTGAAGGTATTGAGAAAGCAGTAGATAACTTTGCTGAAGAAGTAATGGCGCAAGTAAAAGGTAACTAAAAAATGACAGAAACAGGCAATAAACCCGCTTACAAACGTGTTCTACTTAAATTAAGTGGTGAGGCGTTAATGGGGGATGCAGACTACGGTATTCAGCCCGAAGTTATTGCCCGTTTCGCGACAGAAATCTCCGAGCTCAGCGCACAAGGTGTTGAGCTTGGAATCGTCATTGGTGGTGGTAATATATTTCGAGGGGCAGGCCTGGCCGCCAGTGGTATGGATCGCGTAAGTGGCGATCATATGGGCATGTTAGCTACGGTTATGAATGCATTAGCACTACAAGATGCCCTAGAGCGAAAAGGTTCATTTTGCCGGGTCATGTCAGCTATACAAATAAATGAAGTGTGTGAAGATTATTTACGTCGCCGTGCGATTCGCCACCTAGAAAAGGGCCGCATTGTTATTTTTGCAGCCGGTACAGGAAATCCATTTTTTACAACGGATTCTGCTGCCAGCCTTCGTGCAGTTGAAATTGGTGCTGACTTGCTGATAAAGGCTACTCAAGTGGATGGCGTTTACACAGCTGATCCTAAAAAAGACCCTAATGC
>JBLIKM010000137.1:0-4922 GCA_047636295.1 Methylophagaceae bacterium | reverse complement strand
GCTCAAGTTGAGCATATTCTCTGCATTTCTATCGATAAAGAGAGTTGCCAACAAGTACTCCATATTACAGATAACTACCAGAATACTACCGCAAGTGTAGGTATTCATCCCAATGTCGACCAGGATGAAAACTTCACGGTTGATGAACTAATTTCACTGGCACAACATGAGAAAGTCATTGCTATAGGTGAAACCGGTTTAGACTACTTCCGAAGTGAAGGTGACCTTGAATGGCAGCGCGATCGTTTTCGGGTACATATTGAAGCGGCAAAACAACTCAAAAAACCATTGATTATTCATACTCGAGAAGCGCGTGAAGACACTATGGCAATTTTAGAACAAGAAGATGCTCAACAAGCGGGCGGCATCATTCATTGTTTTACAGAGAATTGGGAAACAGCACAGCGAGCCTTGGCCTTAGGTTTTTATATTTCACTGTCTGGCATAGTTACGTTTAAAAATGCCCTTGAACTGCAAGAAGTAGCTAAAAAATTGCCGCTGGATAGAATTTTAATTGAAACGGATGCACCTTATCTGGCGCCTACGCCGTATCGGGGGAGAACCAATAAACCAGCCTACGTTGTACATGTTGCAGAATTTTTAGCTAAACTTCGTGGTGATACGGTTGAAAATATCGCCGAACAAACAAAGGCCAACTTTCATCGCTTATTTCCAAGCGTCGCCTAAGTCTTATGTTGAAACAAAGACAATTACTGAGGTTTAGCACAGTACTTTGGTGTTGTTTTTTCCTGATTAGTTGTTCGGATAGTCTACCCACACTTAGGCCGTTAGCGAGTAATGCCGTTATTGTTGCATTTGGTGATAGTTTGACTTTTGGTACCGGTGCGAATAGCCAAGCTGAAAGTTATCCTGCAGTATTACAGCAACTTACTGGACGGACTGTGATTAATGCCGGTATTCCTGGTGAAATAAGTCAACAAGGCTTATTACGGTTGCCATTAATACTGGAACAAACTAAACCAGATTTAGTTGTATTATGCCATGGGGGCAATGATCTGATTCGAAAATTAGGCAATGATCAGCTTAAAAATAATCTCGAGAAGATGATCGGTTTGATACAAAAATCTGGTGCAGAAGTATTACTTATTGCTGTTCCACGATTTAGTATTAACTTAGCCGTGCCAGACTTATATACGGAACTTGCCACGACGTATAATCTTCCGATTGAATTAACCATCCTTGCTGAACTTGAACGGAATTCCGCTATGAAGTCAGATACTATTCACCCCAATTCTGTGGGCTATAAATTACTTGCCGAACGAATTCGCAGGCTAATTTTTACTGCGGGAGGATTATAAAATATTATGAGCACCCTAGATACACGTTTTAATATCATAAATAAACGTCGTGATGAGCGGTTAAAACACGTAGCAAAAATTAGGCTACTTTTTGCTCATAATAGAGAAAGAATCTTAGATATGAGAGATTTTTCTAGCACTGGATTATTTTTGTTTTGTTCTGATACCAGCATAATTAATTTGAATGATGATGTGCAAGTACAAACATTAGAACTTGACGATGCTCCCATCGTGCTAGCTAAAGTTAGACGGATTGAACAGCATGTCGGTTTTGCCATAGAGTTTGTTTTAGATTGACTTCAATGATATTTAACCGTATTTAGTCATTTTTATTAACCAAGAAACTTAATTTTTAAATAATAATATTATATTAGGCCCGCAACTTTATTTAATTAAAAGTCAGTAAATTGTTGTTGAATCTGAAGTCCCGCACGGGCGGGAAGATTGATAGTCACATGTACTCGATCAGTGAATTGCTGCTCAATAATTTGACCGTGACATTTATTGAGTTGATATTCCAATGTTTGTAGTCGGGAATATTCAATATCAAGCTTCAATATAACCATTTCAACCCATGGGTTTAATGTTGCGGCATCAATGGCTAGTTTCGCCGTAGTACCATAGGCGCGTGTTAAACCTCCTGTACCTAGCTTTACCCCACCAAAATAGCGAATAACACCTACAACAGTATTAATAATAGATTGGCCTTCTAGTGGCGCTAGAATCGGTCGTCCAGCAGTACCTGATGGTTCACCTGCATCGTGACAACGTTCATTTATAAAACCATCGGCTTGGCGAATTCGCCAAGCAAAGGCAAGATGGTTGGCGTGTGGATGTTGCGCCGCTAATGTTTGTAATTGCCGTACCGCTTCAGCTTCACTGGTAGAGGGTATTATCAGGCCAATAAAGCGTGATTTTTTGATCTCATATTGTACTGTTATTGGCTTAAAAACGGTGTATTGTGTGGTTAAATTAGTCATAGTCTGTTGAACATTATAGCAATCGATGTCTTAGTAATATATTTAATAGCGCATTGTTATTTATAGTTAGCGTCACTTAGCATAACAATTCTGTGTGTAATGTGTGGTTTGACTGAAATTACCATTGCTTGCTTATGTGAACTTAAATTTATGAAATGTTATGATGTCAAACATTTTTTATAATATTGAACAATGCGTATATCTATTATTAGTGCGCTTTAAAGGCGATAAAAGGTAGTAATGATGGAGTCAACCGCTATAAAACACACACCAATGATGTTGCAGTATTTACGTATTAAAGCCGAGAATCCAGAGCATCTTTTGTTTTATCGGATGGGGGATTTTTATGAGATGTTTTATGAAGATGCCCATAAGGCTGCTGAACTATTAGATATTACCTTAACAGCGCGAGGCAATAGTAATGGTGTGCCTATTGCCATGGCTGGTATTCCTTACCATGCAGCTGACGCTTACTTATCTAGATTGATAAATCTTGGCGTGTCGGTCGCGATTTGTGAGCAAATTGGCGATCCGGCAACAGGCAAGGCGCCTGTCGATAGACAAGTTGTTCGTGTATTAACACCAGGCACCTTAACGGAAGAAGCCTTGCTTGATAGCCGCAATGAAAATTTATTAGTGGCAATCTCCGAACATAAAGGTCGCTATGGTTTAGCCACCGCAGAGTTAAGTAGCGGACGATTTACAGTGAGTGAATTGGATACCGTAACTGAAGTTAAAGCTGAATTAGCACGTTTACAAGCAGCTGAAATTTTACTTGATGAAACCTTAGCTGAATCTCTATCAACATTTGATAAAAAAATACGTCGTCTACCACCATGGCATTTTGATGCAGAAACAGCTCGTCGTCGTTTATGCGAACATTTCAAAATTCAAGACTTAAAAAGTTTTGACTGTGATGATTTAGATTTAGCCATCACTGCAGCAGGCTGTTTGCTCAATTACGCGCAACAAACACATCGCACTGCCTTGCCCCATATACGAGGTTTAAAGCTTGAAAAAACCAGTGATAGCATTCGATTAGATCCGCAATCACGACGCAATTTGGAGTTGGAAACAAATCTATCTGGTGGACGTGAACACACCTTATTATCCATACTTGATAAAACAGTCACACCAATGGGCGCAAGATTATTGCGTCGTTGGTTATTAAGACCGCTACGTGATCATGAGATATTAAAACAACGTCAGTATGCGATTCAGCAATTTATCGATACACAGTCGGTAGATGTATTACGCAGCATGCTTCGTCAGTTGGGTGATATTGAACGTGTAGTGGCACGTATTGCTTTGAAATCTGCAAGACCGCGTGATTTTATGCATCTACGAAATACTCTGAATTCATTGCCAGATCTACATCAAACTCTAGTTGATTCAAGCGCTAAACGATTAATTCAATTAGATCGTGAATTAGGTACCTTCCCCGAAGTACTGAGTTTATTGCAAACGGCATTGATCGCTGAACCACCGGTATTGATACGTGATGGTGGCGTGATTGCCGAAGGCTACAATGAAGAGTTAGATCACTTACGCACGATACGCGATCGCGCCAGTCAGTTTTTAAGTGATCTTGAGCAACGTGAACGGCAACGTACAGGCGTTTCAACCTTAAAAGTGGGTTACAACCGTGTACATGGTTATTTTATCGAAATCAGTCGCTCTCATCATATTGAGGTACCGACCGAATATGTACGCAGACAAACACTTAAGAATGCCGAACGTTATATCACGCCAGAACTAAAAGGTTTTGAAGATCAGGTGCTGAGTGCTAATGAACGTGCTTTGGCATTAGAAAAAGCACTATATGAAGCGTTATTTGAACAACTAGCCCCCGATTTAGCCGCATTAGAAGTCTCGGCAAATGCCTTGGCAGAATTGGATGTATTGGCTAACCTGGCGGAACGTGCTGACACATTAAACTATGTTGCACCTGAATTCACTAAGCAAAATGGTATAACAATAAAAGCAGGACGCCATCCGGTTGTGGAAGGGGTCACGGAGCAGAATTTTTGTCCAAATGATGTTGCTTTTACTCAACAGCAGCGATTGTTATTAATTACCGGTCCGAATATGGGTGGTAAATCAACGTATATGCGCCAAGCAGCATTAATAATATTGATGGCACATATGGGAAGTTTTGTACCCGCATCTAAAGCCGTGATTGGCCCTGTGGATCAGATTTTCACTCGCATAGGCGCATCCGATGACTTAGCGTCAGGACGTTCAACCTTTATGGTTGAAATGAGTGAAGCGGCTAACATTATGAATAATGCCACTCAGCATAGTTTGGTATTGATGGATGAAATAGGACGCGGTACTAGTACCTTTGATGGTTTGTCATTAGCATGGGCTTGTGCTGAAAAACTGGTACGTGACTTGGGCGCGTACACCCTGTTTGCGACCCATTATTTTGAATTGACTGAAATCCCGTTATTGTACGAAAAAGCCACTAATGTGCATTTAGATGCGGTGGAACATGGCGATGAAATAGTGTTTATGCACCAATTAAAAACAGGTGCAGCGAGTAAAAGCTATGGCTTGCAAGTAGCGAAATTAGCCGGTGTGCCAAGTGACGTAATTAAGGCGGCTAAAGATAAACTACAGC
>JBLIKM010000136.1:0-4965 GCA_047636295.1 Methylophagaceae bacterium | reverse complement strand
GGGTCACAATATAATGAAAGTTATTTCATTTAAACCGTTTAATACCAAAAGCCATTATATCAACTGATGGCGTCCGCCCACAAACCAAATCGGTCACCAGTTCTGCTGTTTTTGGTGCACAGGTCAGTCCTAGGTGTTGGTGCCCAAAAGGATAAATAATATTAGAGAAAGCACTGAGTAAAGTTGTTTAATTGCGTCAACGTCAAGTACGTCTATTTTAAAGCCTTCACTGCTAAGGCTCTTCATAACGTAGTCAGCCTTATTAGAGTCAGGCTGAGTTCAGTAAACTTATCAGTAGTCTGACTTTTTACTAAATTCTCGCACCCGGCTGTTTTGCTAATTACTGATAAAGTGAGGTGGTCAAGTAAGATATGATTCCAAAGTCGTGAATATGACGTGTTCTTGTGCTGTACATTTCAACAACTCTGCCGTTAAACTCAACAAAGTTATGCCCATTGATTTAGATAACACCCCTTGGATTAATCTTGATCCTGAGCATACCACCACCAAAGATTTAATAAAAACCTGTGCAAAACATGCCACTTGTTTTAACCCTACTATAGAAGTTGATACCACGTTACAAGTGTTCTCCTTGTGATTTATCAAAAGTACTAAATAAGTGTAATATCAGTTTTGTTTAGATCTGCCATTTAACGTCAGGCTGCCAATCATTTATCCACGCAGGAATATCACTAGCAGGCATTGGCCTGGCAATACCATAACCTTGTGCTAATTCACATCCAAGCTGTAATAATGCAGTGCCGTGCTCAATCGTTTCAACACCTTCAGCAATAACCCCACGTTTAAATGATTTAGCTAAAGCCACCACACCTTCAACAATGGCTAAATCATCTGTATCATCCAACATGTCTCGAACAAAACTCTGATCTATTTTAATTAAGTTTGCGGGTAATCGTCTAAGGTAAGTTAGTGACGAATAGCCAGTGCCAAAATCATCCAAGGCAAAGCTTACGCCAAGTGCCATACAGTCATTCATAATGGTGGATACATGATGCAAATCATCTAAAGCACTTGTTTCCAGTATTTCTAACTCTAAATAACTTGGCTGTACATCCGGGTGTTTAGCTAACAGTTTTGTGAGCCTACCAGTAAAGTTAGGTTGCTGTAATTGCACTGCAGCGATATTTACACTAGTGCAAATAGGAAGTTTTAGTCCCATGGCTTGCCACTGGCTGATTTGTGTCAGTGCAGTATCAATAACCCATTCGCCCATCTCGATACTCATCGGATTATTTTCAATGAAAGGCAAGAACTCAATTGGATTTAATAACCCTCGTTCTGGATGTTGCCAACGAATAAGTGCCTCAACACCTATCACAGTTCCTGTCTTCATATTAACTTTAGGCTGATAATGAAGCACAAATTGATGAGTATTTAATGCCTTGCGAATAGCCTCTAAGCTTTCCTGTTGTACTTTAACGGCGTCACCTTGAACCGTATCAAATAAGTGATAGCGATTTTTACCCGATTCTTTAGCCACATACATGGCTTGGTCAGCATGGCGCATCAGCAGGTCAGCATCTACATTATCTTGGGGATAGAGTGTGACTCCAATACTTGCTGATACATTTAATACAATATCATCAATAGTGACTGGCCCTGACGCAGCCAGTAATAATCGTTTTAATACCGGTGTATAATCTTCAGCGGTTGTTGAATCAGTTAAACCAGCTAATACCGCAACAAATTCATCACCGCCAATACGCGCCAAACTGTCACCTTCACGTAATGCCGCTTTCATTCGGACTGAAAGCGCAACCAAAAGGTCATCCCCAATGTCATGTCCATAAGCGTCATTAACCGCTTTAAACCCATCTAAATCTAGAAATACTACAGCAAGTGACTGCTCATGCCGGCTGCACTGCAACATGGCTTGAGACAATCGGTCTGCCAGTAATGAACGATTGGGCAGATTGGTCAGTAAGTCGTAATGGGCAATATGCTCCAATTGATTTTGATGCTCTTTCATCGGGGTGATGTCGTTAGCTAAGGCAACATAATGGGTAGTAATACCGTATTCATTTCGAACAGCACTGACTGTTTTCATTTCAGCATACACGTCGCCATTTTTACGACGATTCCATATTTCGCCAGTCCAGTAGCCTTCTTTTAGTAGGTCTTGCCACATATCAACGTAGAAATCAGGAGATTGTTTATCTGATTGAAGAATACGCGGGTTATTGCCAATAGCCTCTTCACGGCTATAGCCTGTAGTATGCGAAAATGTTTCATTTACGTCCAATATAATACCCGCAGCATCAGTAATAACGATACTTTCACGAGCGTGGGTAAATACACTGGCAGCTAATTTTAGTTTTTCTTCTGATAGTCTACGCTCGGTTAAATCGACATCAATACAAAACATTTCAGGTGGCTGTCCGGGTACATGAACATAAGCATGACTGGAAAACACATTAACTTCTTTACCGTTCTTAGTCATTAAAGTGAGCTCTTGAGAAGGAATAGCATGCTTAGATTTAAGCATCTGCTGCATTCCATTTCGCACATTGGATTGGATCGCTGGCGGAATAATTAACTCAAACAAACTTTGGCCTATTGCCTCATCAGCGCTGTAGCCATAGAGGTTCTCTGACGCTTTATTCCAGTATCGTGTATTACCCTCATAATCGTAACTTTGTACGGCAACTGAAGGAATAGACTGCAGTAATTGGTGAAATCGCAATTCATTGCTATTTAGTGCTAAATTACTCTGAGCTTGTTCAATAGCAATACTTGCCAGATAGGCTGCTTGCTCAATTAGGGCTATATCGCCCGGCGTTGGTTGATTAATATCATGATGATAAATAGCAAACGTGCCAAGTACCTTAGCTTCTGTCGAACGTATTGGCTCAGACCAACAGGCGCCCAATGACGCTTTATTTGCTAGCTCTTTGTAAGGCGTCCAGTAAGGATGTGTCTGAATATCAACAACAATAACACGTTCATTAGTAAAAGCTGATGTTCCGCAGGAGCCTTTACCCATACCAATTTCAATGCCATTAATCGCTGAATTATAAAAATCAGGAAAACTAGGTGCTGCGCCACTCACTAAATGTTTACCACTATCGTCTAATAATAAAATGCTACATAGCATAGCCGGATTTTCTTGTTCAACACCACGAACGATGGCTTCAAGAATGACAGGTAACAACTCACCGCTTGTAAGAAGTTCTAATACATGGGTACGGGATTTTTCACGTAATTCGGCAGTTTTTCGCTCGGATATATCTTGATGCGTTCCACAAAGCCGAAGCGGTTCTTTAGTGTTTTCATCGTACTCAACAACCGAGCCTGAGCCTTGAATCCATATCCATCTGCCGTCAGCATGCTTCATTCTGAATTCAGCAACATAATTTTTTCCAGACCGAATATGCACTTGGGTGATTTTCTTTAAAGATTGTTTGTCATTTGGATGAATAAGCCTTTCCCAGTCACGAATATGGTTGGTAATATTTTGTCGTGATAAACCCAGTATTGACAACCATTCATCATTAACAATATGCGCTCCAGTTTTATAATTCCAGTCCCAATAACCGAGCTTTGCGGCATTAATGACATTCTGAAGCTGGTTTTGAGAGTTGCTAATACCTTCTTCGATTAATTTTAGGGCGTTTATATTCTTGATTTGCCTAGTGTTGAAACGCAACAATAAGGTAGCTAAGACGATCCCCAATATACAAATAAGGATGATAAATAATCGTTGGGTCAATTTAAATACTTGTAAGTCTTGTGCTATTACCTTATTTAAAGCTGTCTCAACATTATCAGCAGAAAGATTAAACATTAGAAAGGCGAGATCAAATTGTTGATCACTATCAGAGCCTATTCCAGATACTAACTGTGATGCCCATCGCTGTTGAGCAATTTGGCGAAAGTGACGAATACCATCGATAGTTGCTTCAATTTTGAGACGTAAATCAGGGGCGTTTAAGGCGAGGAAGCTACCTTCTTCGTTGGTGCCACCATCGAGTATGGCCTGAGCATACCACTCTGATTGGTTAAGGTTGGCCCATATGTCTTCGATATCAATAGTTTTGTCACCAGTAATAGCCTCTTCAAACCACAAATGGGCCGTGGTGGCTTCAAGCTTAATCGCCATAGTCGCATAAACTAAGGGAGTATAACGTTCTGCTATATCGCGTCCGGTATAAAATGAATAATAAACAATTGCCATGATAGGCAGTGTTACAGAAATAGAAATAAACAGTATTTTGCGAAAGCTAGCGTCCATCAAGTATATCTCTATTTAATACAGTTAATTAAATTTTTCAGGTAGGGGAGAATGCTTTTTTTTCGATTTTAAAGGCACAAATTTCCTTATTAAAATGTATTGTTATAAATAATTACACATGTAACTTTACTAATATAGTAAAAAATGTTTATAAAATCATCATTAATAAAATTAATACTTAAATTAGTGAACATAAAAATATAACAAATGGATAGTATGCTGTTTAGATTGACTGATCTTAAATTGTCACCGTATCATCCCTATATAATATTGGTAAACCCTAAGGTCATGATTTTTTAACGAGTTTATTTTATCTTTAACCACTAACAGGCAAGCTAATAAAAGTTAACGTTATAATTCACTGTTTGAAATTAGTAACTATCGTTCTTTTTTTACAAAGTATCTGTCCATTTTACACTTCAATGCGATCTCCCAGTTTAAAAATGATTGAGCTGGTAATATTTCAGGCTTTGGACGATTTTGGATCATACCAATCGTGGTGTTAGTGCCACCGAAAGCATACAAAAACAGATAAAACACTATTATTCTCAATAGCGACTAGCGCCACAAAAAACAATTGAATATTTGATAGTTAAAGAGCATATTTAGTACTTATATAATTTATATTATTGTAATATATGAAAAATATCACCAAAAACAATTTGAGGTTTACCACATGATAGAAGATTTTAAAGGTGACGAGTCGTGGCGTC
>JBLIKM010000135.1:0-4974 GCA_047636295.1 Methylophagaceae bacterium | reverse complement strand
CAGCCAGCTTCAGTGTGACCAGCACGTGTTAATACACCACCAAGTTGTGCTTTTAGTGGAAAAATATGTCCCGGCTGCACCAAGTCTTCCGGTATCGCACTAGCATTAACTGCGGCTAAAACTGTTAGTGCACGGTCAGCTGCAGAAATGCCCGTAGTCACTCCTTCTGCCGCTTCGATTGATACGGTAAAATTAGTCGAATAAGCAGCTTGATTATCAGTCACCATCAAAGGTAATCGTAATTGGCGGCAACGTTGCTCCGTTAAGGTCAAGCAAATTAATCCACGTCCAAACCGAGCCATAAAATTAATAGCTTCTGGCGTTACACATTCTGCGGCCATGATCAGATCGCCTTCATTCTCACGATCTTCATCATCCATAATGACGACCATTTTACCTTGTTTCAGATCATCAATAATTTCGGCGGTAGTATTTAATTTCATTTAATAAATCCGTTTTGTAACAATGTTTCACGACTAATGCCTGAGGCTTGTTTAGGCAATAGGCGTTCTAGATAACGTGCAATCAAGTCTACTTCAAGATTAACCTGTGTACCCACTCGATAACTTTTCATAATTGTTTGTTGCATCGTATGTGGAATAATATTGACTTCAAACCAGTTATTTTCTGCTTTGTTGACCGTCAAACTTGTTCCATCAATGCAAATTGAACCTTTTTCAGCAATATATCGCTCAAGACCTAATGGCACTTCAAAACGAAATTGCACAGAACGTGCAGATTCTTGCTTAGCGATAACGTGACCTAAGCCATCAACATGACCGCTGACAAAATGGCCACCTAAGCGGTCACCCACAGCCAATGCTTTTTCAAGATTAATTTCAGAACCTGTTTTAACATTAGCTAAACTGGTGCGATCTAAGCTTTCTCGTGACACATCAAAACTCAGTGAGCCCTGTGTCATGGCGATCACCGTTAAACAAACACCATTATTGGCGACACTATCGCCCAATTTAACATCCGATAAATCTAAGTTCAGTGTGGCTACTTCTAAACGTATATCACCGCCCTTAGCTTGAACTGATTCAACCTTACCTATCGAAGCAATAATTCCGGTAAACATGTCTTAATTATCCTTATTGTATTGTGGTAAAGCAGTAATTCGCCAATCATGACCGACGGCTCTTATATCGCTAATCTGTAAGCCAATATTTTGTGCCATTGTGGTAAAATCTGGCAAATGGAATAAACCGTTAGCATCATTGCCCATAATTTTGGGTGCCATATAAATCACTAGCTCATCAATCAAGCCAGCAGCCAATAATGCACCGTTTAATAGTGAGCCGGCTTCGACCATAACTTCATTAATTTCACGTTTCGCTAACTCGGTCATTAACGCGGTTAAATCAACACGATTATTGTCTGATGGCAAATTACACACTTCCGCTTGCAAAATCGTTTTAGCAGGAATGCTTGAAGCAATTAAAACCTTAGCATTATCTGCAAATATTTTAGCATCAGCAGGCGTACGTAGTTGACTATCAACCACTACGCGTAATGGTTGTCTAATTGTTTGTTGAGGATACCAACCTTCAGGACGAACCGTTAGCGCTGGATCATCCGCCAATACAGTACCTATACCCGTTAAAATAGCGGAGCTTCGCGCACGTAGTTTTTGTACATCTTGTCGAGCTGCGGTGCCAGTAATCCATTTACTTTCACCTGACGCCATTGCGGTGCGCCCATCGACGCTCATCGCCATTTTACTTCGAACATAAGGCCGACCGATACGCATGCGTTGGCAAAATCCTAGATTCAATTGTTCTGCCTGCGATCCTAATATACCGACAATTACTTCAATTCCTGCTGCTTCTAATTTTGCGATACCGGCTCCGGCAACACGAGGATTAGGATCCATCATTGCGATAAATACACGTTTAAGGCCTGCATTTATTAAAGTATCTGCACAAGGTGATGTCCGGCCAAAATGACTACAAGGTTCAAGCGTAACGTAACAATCAGCATCTTTAGCTTTAAAACCTGCGTTCTTGAGCGCATTAACTTCAGCATGCGCTTCACCAGCACGTTGATGCCAGCCTTCACCTACTATCTGGCTCTCTTTAACAATGACACAGCCTACTCGTGGATTAGGATCAGTTGTGAACAAGCCTCGTTCTGCTAATTGCAACGCGCGACTCATGAAAGATGTTTGAAATGTCATGTATTACCAATAATATTGCTGACAGCAAGCATATCTCGCCTGTCCTTTCGTGCTGTGCCTGGTTATTTCCAGAGCGTCATTTAAAGATCCTTACAATCTTCTCGACCAATCGAGTTATCAAGATCACCAAAGTAACAACCGTTAACTTTTCGCTTTTGGTCTATATCAGGCATTACTTGCAGATTAAATTTATCATCAATAATAATGACTTTTATCATGTCATTATTTTTTAACTAATGGGTTGGATAAGCTTTCCATCCGCTCAATCTCTTCTCGAAAAGCGTTAATGTCCTGAAAACTACGATACACCGAAGCAAAACGAACATAAGCCACTTCGTCCAGTTCCCGTAACGCATCCATTACCCAGTCGCCAACTAGACGACTTTCAACTTCGCGATCACCTGTAGTAATTAGCCGTCGTTTAATGACTTTTACTGCACTGTCTACCGCATCAATGCTGACCGGTCTTTTTTCTAACGCTTTTAACAAACCCGATCGTAATTTATCTTCATCAAACAGAGAACGAGATTGGTCACGCTTTATCAATCTCGGCAGGGCGAGTTCTGCGGTTTCATAAGTAGTGAAGCGTTCATTACAATCACTACAACTACGACGTCGACGAATAGCGTCTCCTTCTGCAGAAAGACGTGAGTCGACTACTTTACAATCATCAGCTCCACAAAAAGGACAACGCATTGGTCTTGGTCGTTCTAGCTATGCGTACACTGGCAAGCGTTGGCATATTACTAATGCTTTAGCTTTGGCCGCGTTAATTACAGTTTCATCGCCACGACCATCAATAACATCACACATCCAACCAGCAAGGTCGATACAATCTTGTTCATTAAAGCCACGTGTTGTCACCGCAGGTGTACCGACACGAATGCCTGATGTCACAAACGGTGATTGAGGATCATTCGGTACCGCATTTTTATTAACGGTAATATTTGCGTTACCTAACCATGCATCTACGTCTTTACCCGTTAAGCCTGCTTCGATGAAGCTAACAAGAAATAAGTGATCATCCGTGCCTTTAGAAATAACATCATAGCCACGCGTCATAAATACTTTGGCCATGGCTTGAGCATTTTTAACAACTTGTTGTTGATACGTTTTAAACTCTGGCAACATTGCTTCTTTAAACGAGACGGCTTTTGCAGCGATAACATGCATCAACGGGCCACCTTGGAAACCTGGGAAAACAGCTGAATTTAGCTTTTTCTCGATTTCTGCATTGGCTTTAGCCAAAATCAAACCACCACGTGGGCCACGTAGGGTTTTATGGGTTGTTGTTGTTGTGACATCTGCTATCTGCACTGGATTAGGATATAAACCCGCCGCCACTAAACCAGCAACATGTGCCATATCAACCAATAAATACGCGCCGACAGAATCTGCGATATCGCGGAAACGCTGCCAATCGATAATACGTGAATAAGCAGAGAAACCAGCTACAACCATTTTGGGTTTATGTTCTTTAGCTAAACGCTCAACTTCATCATAATCAATTTCACCCGTTTCAGACTTGAGTCCGTAAGAGAACGAGTTGTATATTTTACCTGATGCACTCACTTTAGAACCATGGGTCAAATGACCACCATGAGCTAAACTCATACCAAGAATAGTGTCACCCGGTTGTAATAAAGCAAGATAAACGGCCGCATTTGCTTGTGAACCTGAGTGTGGTTGTACATTGGCATAATCAGCGCCGAATAGTGATTTTGCGCGATCTATTGCCAATTGCTCAGCTTGATCGACATATTCACAACCGCCGTAGTAACGCTTGCCTGGATAACCTTCGGCATATTTATTGGTTAATGATGAACCTTGTGCTTCCATTACTCGTGGGCTAGTGTAGTTTTCTGAAGCGATTAATTCGATATGATCTTCTTGACGCTGATTTTCAGCCTCAATCGCGTTAAAAATTTCGTCATCAAAACCAGCAATGGTCATATTTTTCTTGTACACAGTATTCCCCTGTTTCTACTGTAAAATAGCCGCTTATTCTATCTCACTACGCTGTTAGCATCTATGCCATCGCGTTTTTTTTATTTACTTGTTACGGAAATAATTCATCATGAATATCGCATTATTAGGAACAGGCTTGATGGGACAAGCACTCGTCGAGCATTTACTATCCGAGGGACAAACCGTTACCATATACAATCGAACAGTAAAAAAACTAGCTCAGCTGCAGCAAAACGGTGCATTAGTCGCCAATACTGCGCAACAAGCATTAATAAATAGCGATGTTTGTATCTTAATGCTCAGTGATGCTGAGGCGATTTATTCAGTATTAGATACCATTGAGAATAAAGTCTTCGAAAATAAGCTAATTATTCAAATGGGCACGATTGCGCCCAATGAATCACGTTCAATTAAGCACTATATTTGCGGACGTATGGGCAAATATTTAGAATGTCCAGTTTTAGGAAGCTTGCCCGAAGCACGAAGTGGCAGATTAATTCTAATGGCAGGTGGTTCAGATGAAGATTACAACACCGCTTTACCTCTATTACGATTGATGGGAGAAAATCCACGTCATATTGGTGATATTGGTCAAGGTGCGACCATCAAATTAGCAATGAATCAACTTATTGCCGGACTGACGTCAAGTTTTGCTTTAAGTCTGGCTTTGGTTGAAAAAGAAGGGATTGAAACAGAGCACTTTATGTCTATTGTCAGAGACAGTGCTCTATATGCTCCGACTTTCGATAAGAAATTGGACCGCATGCTGTCGCGAGATTTTGCTCGTCCCAACTTCCCCACTAAACATTTAGCAAAAGATACACGAT
>JBLIKM010000134.1:0-4984 GCA_047636295.1 Methylophagaceae bacterium | reverse complement strand
TTGAATTTGGAAGTTTGTGCTTTAGAGGGCATTAGCCAATTATTAGATAAAACCTTAGCGCAAGGCTTAGCTGATACTGATTATTCGGCAATAATGGCAGGGATAACAAAAGGTCAATAGATACAAAAATGCCCTCTATTGAGGGCATTTAAAATGTTACTTTATACTGACTAAATGAATCTTACAGGCTAAATAAATCGCGCCTGACGATAGTTTCATTGCGATCAGGACCGGTTGAAATAATATCTATAGGGACACCTGCCAATCTTTCTACTTCATTAATATAGGCTTGGGCATTTATAGGTAAATCATCAAACTTGGTCGCACCCAGTGTAGATTCTGGCCAACCAGGCATATCAATATAAACAGGTACACAACCTTCAAACTCTTCAGCACTTAATGGTAATACATCAACCGCTACACCGTTACGTTCATAGGATACACACAGACGGATGGTATCCAAACCATCTAATACGTCCAATTTAGTCAGGCATAGTCCAGTAATACTATTGATCCAACTAGCACGTTTAAGTGCAACCATATCTAACCAGCCGCAGCGACGACCACGACCTGTTGTTGCGCCGACTTCATGGCCTTTATCAGCAAGATACTGACCCAGTGGATTTACTTTGCCTTCACCATCAAGTAATTCTGAGGGGAATGGTCCGCCACCAACACGGGTTGCATAGGCTTTAGTAATACCTAAGACATAATCAATATGACAAGGGCCGACACCTGAACCTGTTGCACTGCCACCTGCCGTAGTATTAGAAGAAGTAACGTAAGGATAGGTGCCGTGATCGATATCTAGCAATGCACCTTGGGCACCTTCAAACATTACATTATTTCCAGCAAGCGAGTACTTTTGCAGCATATCTGGAATATCAGCGATCATCGGTAACAAAATATCGCGCATCGCTAAGGTTTCATCGCGGATCTGCTCAAAACTAACGGGGGCGACCTGGTAGTAATTAATCAAAGAAAAGTTATGAAATTTGACCACTTCTTCAAGTTTAGCAATAAAACCTTGTTCATTTTTCAAATCGCCCAATCGCAAACCACGACGAGCCACTTTGTCTTCATAGGCAGGGCCAATACCACGTCCAGTTGTACCGATAGCTTCTTTACCAAGACGTATTTCACGCGCTTGATCTAATGCAATATGGTAAGGCAAAATTAATGGGCAAGCCGCACTAATTTTAAGGCGTTTACGAACAGGAATACCTTTCGCTTCTAGTGCGATCATCTCTTTGATCAAAGCATCTGGTGATAACACCACGCCATTGCCGATCAAACATTCTACATGCTCACGTAAAATACCAGATGGGATCAAATGTAGAATGGTTTTTTGACCATCAATAACCAAGGTATGGCCTGCATTATGTCCACCTTGAAAACGGACTACAGCCGACACATTATCTGTCAACAAATCAACTAGTTTACCTTTGCCCTCATCGCCCCATTGAGAGCCAATCACTACGATATTTTTAGCCACGAATTTGTGTTCCTGTTTCAGCCACTAACCAGCGGCTTTCTTGTTGTATAAGAATTCTTGATGTTGATATTTCACTACCGCTTAGCTGATAGATAACCACTTCACCTTGGTTGCGTAATTGCTCAACCATCTTATGTTGCTGTTGATCATCAGTCCAAATCACTCCAATAGGTTGAATAGTTTCAGCGCTGATAGTTAATTGATTGACCAGTGTTTTTAAATCTAAACTAAACCCTGTTGCAGGTTGTGCCTGACCAAAATCCTCACCAATATCATCGTAACGCCCGCCCATGGCAATAGCCTGAGCAGTTCCCCTTCGATAAGCGGCAAATACCACACCCGTGTGATAGTGATAGCCTCGTAGTTCAGCAAGGTCAAAGTTAATCGCTAACTCGGGTAAACGTTGATTAACCATCGTTGCAATGGTAGTCAATGTAGCCAGTGCTTGTTGAACGGATGCGGGCGCATCAATTAATAACTGTTGTGCTTTTTTCAATACTTCAACACCACCATTCAATTCAGCTAACGCCAGTAACATAGCATGCTGAGATGTTGATAATTTATACTGCCTTAGTAGATTTTCAATATCAGGTGTAGATTTACGCTGTAATGCAGAGAACAATTCTTGTTCTTGGTCCGTATTCAAACCAGCATGGTGTGCCAATCCACGATAAATACCGACATGACCCATATCGAGTAATAAATCAGGAATATCACCGAGTGTTTCGATCATTAGCTGCACAATTTCTATATCACTTTCTGGGCCAGCATGGCCATAGATTTCAGCACCTAATTGAATTGGATTGCGAGACGTACCTTGTCCATAAGGCAGTGTATGCAAGACATTACCTATGTAGCACAATCTGATTACACCTTGCTGATCACGCAAGTTATGCGCAGCCATACGCGCGACTTGTGGCGTCATATCGGCACGAATACCCATCAATCGCCCTGACATTTGATCCGTTAATTTAAACGTTTGTAAATCTAATGCCTTTGCCGTACCGGTCAATAACGAATCTAGATACTCAACTAAAGGTGGGAATACTAATTGGTAACCCCAGGCTTGCATTCTATCTATCAATTTTCGACGTAAAACTTCGAGTTGTGCAGCTTGTGTTGGCATCAACTCATCGATGCCTTCTGGCAACAGCCAACGATCTTTATGACTCATCTAATCAATTTACCCAATAAAGTAATGCAAGACCTAACACCATACTAAAAAACCCAATGTTTCTTAAGTGATGATCTTGCATACTGGCCATTTGCAATAAAGCACGACGAAATGCTACAGGATTCAAAAAAGGCATAATCCCTTCAATCACTAACATTAATGCTGAACCTATCCATAAACTATGTAGTAACGTGTCGCTCACAAAGTTTATTTAACACTTGAACCACTAAAGTCTTTGAAAAACTCACCTTTTGGTTCAATTACCAGCATATCGTCACTAGAAAATACGTTTTGGTAGGCGGTTAAACGGCGATAGAAGGAATAAAACTCACTGTTTTGACCATAGGCTTTGGCATAGGTATCCGTTGCTTTTGCATCACCCGTACCACGTAACTCTTCAGCAGTACGTTTTGCATCAGCAAGAATAATAGTGCGTTGGCGGTCGGCATCAGAACGAATTTTTTCTGCTTCTTCAGCACCTTGTGAGCGCAATGTTTTAGCTACACGTTCACGTTCTGCTTCCATACGTGTATAAACTGATGTGCTAACTTCTGACGGCAAATCAATACGTTTAATACGAACATTAACAACTTCAATACCAAATTTTGTTGCTGTTTTATTCGCATCAGCAATAATTTGATCAACCATGCTTTCGCGGTCACCCGATACCACTTGTTGAATAGTACGTTTACCAAATTCACCACGTAATCCATCTTTGATTATTTGTGACAAACGCAACTGTGCTCGATCCTCGATGCCACCCATTGAAGTAAAATAAGCAGCGACGTCAGCTACGCGCCACAGGATGAAGGAGTCAACTATTACGTTTTTCTTTTCACCGGTCAAATAACGTGCTGGCGTTGCATCAAAAGATAATATACGACCATCAAAGCGGCGAACTTCATTAACAAATGGAACTTTAAAATGTATTCCTGGTTGAAAATCAGAACGCTCAATTTGCCCTAGACGTAATAATAAAACACGTTCACGTTGGTCAACAAAAAAGACTGATGTCATTGCAGTTATAAGTGCTAATAGACTTAGGAAAATAATTATATTTATACGTGAAGACATCTTAACGGCTCCCTCTGCTACGTGCATCATCACGGAGTGATGATGAGTTTGATGACGATGTACCCATTGCTGAATTATTATTTAGCAATGAGTCGGGATTGATTCGCGCTGATGAACCGGATGAGCCTCCACGCATTTTATCTAATGGTAGATACAGTACATTGTTGCTATCTTTAGAAACATCAACCATCACTTTTTGTGTTCGACTATAAACAGATTCCATCGTGTCAAGATATAAGCGTTCTTTAGTAATTGCAGGTGCTTTCTCATATTCTTCCATCACCTGTAAAAAACGGCTTGTTTCACCATCTGCTTTAGCGGTTATTTGACTCTTATACGCTTCTGCTTCTTGTACAAGTCTAAATGCGGCACCACGTGCTTTAGGCACTATGTCATTAGCATAGGCTTCAGCTTCATTTTTTTGACGTACTTCATCCTCACGCGCTTTAACCACATCGGCAAATGCAGCTTGCACTTGCTCTGGCGGTTGGACGTCTTGCATATTTACGCTAGTAATCATTAAACCCGTTTCGTGACTATCTAACATTGATTGAAGTAATACTTCTGTTCCAGCAGCAATCGCACTCCGCCCTTCTGTCAACACGAAATCCATCTTCGAAGTACCCACTGTTTCGCGTACTGCACTTTCTGTCATCTGACGTAGTGTTACGTCAGGGTTTCTAACGTTAAACAAATAGTGAGATGCATCTTTAATGCGATATTGCACTGCAATTTTTAAATCAACAATATTTTCATCTTGGGTCAACATTAATGATTCTGAGAGAATAGTGTTGCCATTACGACCACCGGTCGAGCGATAACCTATTTCTACATTCCGAATCTGTTCAACATCTACCACTTCGACTGTTTCAATTGGATAAGGCAGATGCCAATGCGGTCCAGAAATAGTTGTGTCAGTGTGAGCACCAAAACGAAGTACCACACCTTGTTCGGCGGGTTCTACGATATAAATGCCCGAAGCAATCCAGACTACAAAAATTACAGCGGCAATCAAGCCTAGACCTATCTTACCGCCTAGACCTGACGATTGTTCATTTGAGCTATTGGTGGCTGAGCCACCAAACATTGCACTTAGTTTATTTTTTAAGTTACGTAATACCTCATCAAGATCAGGTGGACCATCATTGCCACGATTGTTACTCCATGGATCTTTGTCGTCCTTACCAGGTTCGTTCCAAGCCATTTAGCGCTCCAAATTTGAGTTTAATAAATACAAACGT
>JBLIKM010000133.1:0-5017 GCA_047636295.1 Methylophagaceae bacterium | reverse complement strand
AGCACCTGAAGCGGCGTCACATCCGATGCATGGCCAACACGCTGAGCAATCGGGTGTGACTAGTTTGGATGTTAAATATGTCAACGGTACAGTGCACCTATTATTAGGTAAAGAAGGCAACGATCGGCAAACTGTATGGTATCAATCCTCGGCTGATCAAGGGTTAACATGGTCGGAAGCAGTCAATGTCACACTAAATAATGACGTGCCTGCTAAATTCAAACGCGGCAATGATGCTCGTCTGGCAGTGCAAGGCGATAATATTGTTGCGGTTTGGATGACCAAAGTTGAAGGAGCGCCTCATGGCGCAGGTCCTATGATGGTCATGCGGTCTGATGATCGTGGCCAAACGTGGCAAGATGCTACGATGCCAGCAGACTGGCAAGGTCCACATGGCTTTTTTGCCATTGATGGTAATAATGAAAGCATTAATCTAGTGTGGCTTGATAGCCGTGATCATGACCAAAAAGTCAAAGGTTCACAAGGCCTACGCTTTAGTCAAACGGGTGATGGTGGGGTAAGTTGGAGTTCGAATCTAAGCTTAGATGACATTACCTGTGCCTGCTGTTGGAATACGGCTCGTTTTGATGACGATGGTTTATTTTATGTGTTATATCGAGATAAACAACCGTCAGACATGGCGATTGGACATGTTGATCCAAAACTAAAATGGCAACGCCTCTCATCGGTAGGTCAATTTAATTGGGACTTCGAAGGCTGCCCACATATTGGTGCTGGTTTGGCTATTGATTCTAAAACGAATCAATTTCATGCAACTGTTTCAACGGGTCAGCCTGAGAATGTTGGTTTGTACTATCTAAACTCTGATGACCAAGGCCAGAAGTGGTCTTCACCTATTAAGCTGGGTGATAACGGTGCTTTACATAGTGATATTGCTGTTTCTAGTGGTGGAATAGTAGTCGCCGCGTGGGATCAGCTCAGTGAAAATGGTTTACAGATCTTTTATGCCACATCAGCTGACAATGGGCA
Source organism: Methylophagaceae bacterium (assembly GCA_047636295.1). GTDB lineage: Bacteria > Pseudomonadota > Gammaproteobacteria > Nitrosococcales > Methylophagaceae. The sequence continues at coordinate 4,027 of JBLIKM010000133.1, read as the reverse complement.
AACATGGTCGAAGCCGCTGTCTTTATCTAATGTTGAATTAAGTGCCAGTCATCCACGTGTAGTGGCGACGAAAGATAAAATGTTAATACTCTGGACGGAAAGTGGCCACGATAATAATGTTCAGATGCGTGTGAAAACTTTAGCTAATGATGATTAATTCGATGCGACGCATTATCATTGTACTATTGATGACGTTAAGTTTAATGGCGTGTAGTGAGCCACCGCAGGCTATTAATGCCTTTGTGAAAGGTTCATTTGCACAGATTGCAAATACCTATGCAAACACGCCACATATGATTGTGTTTTGGTCACAAGATTGTGCCTATTGCATGAAAGAATTTACTTTTTTCGAAAATGCATTGTCACAAAGTAAAACCGTCAAACTCATTACCGTTGCAACGGACCCTTTTCTATCAGCCGAGGTGATCAGTAAGCTTCATCAAGACAATAATTTACACGATGTTGAACAATGGGTATTTTCAGAATCAGTGAAAGAAAAATTGTATTATGATGTGAGTAAATCGTGGCGAGGTGAATTACCATTTATGGTTTTGGTTGATAAAAACAAGGTCATAACTAAACATCTAGGCATGATCAAAGAAGTGGCTTTGCTTGAATGGATAACACAGCAGCAAGCTGAATCTCAGCCTTTATAACTGTCCATTAGCCTTCGCTGGCAGACAAGGTTAATAAATCAAGAATATTCATTTTTATAGCGAGATGGGTAAGTTCGATATCACTGATGACGCCTAATTTTTTCTTAATAATATAATGGGCATTGGCCACCGTTTTTGGGCTGATATTCAAGGTGTCGGCAATATCTTGTGTCGGCTTTGCTTCGACCAACATACGTAATATCTCAAACTCTCGGACAGTTAGCTGGTCTAATGCCGCGCTGTCTGTGCCTAGTTTTTCTAAGGCGAGTGCCTGAGCAATATCAGCACTCAATGTATATTTGCCTTGCTGTACATCATAGATCGCGCGTATCAATACTTCGGGATCGCTACTTTTTGTGACATATCCTAATGCTCCGGCGCGTGTTGCTTGCACGGCAAAACTGGGGTTTTGATGCATGCTAAAGACAATTATTTTAGCTTCAGGATCAAATTGTTTGATCCGTGATATCGCCTCTAAGCCACCTTGACCTGGCATGGAAATATCCATAATGACGATATCAGGCATATGTTCTTTATAAGATAAATAAGCTTGTCCGCCATCACTAGCTTCGGCAATAACGCTTATATTGTCTTGTTTTTGTAATAAAGAACGATAGCCTTCACGGACGATGGCATGATCATCCACTAACATAACTTTAATGCTGCTACTCATGATGCTGACCTTGTTCTGAGGCTATAGGAATAGTGATGTTGACGGTTAAACCGCCAGTAGCACGAGCGAGCAATGTGATTTTGCCACCTAAAGCCATAATACGTTCACGGATCCCCAATAAACCGACACCGAGTGTATTATCAAATTCGTCTACCTCGGCAATGCCATCATCACTAATTTCAAGTTGAATGCTGTGATCGGCTAGGGTGCTGATAATAACATCTGCCTGTGATGCTTGAGCATGCTTAGCTATATTGGTGAGGCATTCTTGTACGATACGATAAATATTAACGGGTAAAGGGTCTGGCAACGTATCAATATTGCCATTGAGCATGAGTTGATAGCGTGTCATACCATCTGAGCGCTTGTTCCAACTGCTGACCAATTTTTGTAGACTGATAGTTAAACCTAAATCGTCTACTTCAGCAGGCCGTAAGCGGGTTAACATACTGCGTAAAACATCCATCATGTGACTGGTAATAGGGCTGATGGTGTTTATTTCTGCCACTAGTTCGGGGCTTTGTGCTTTAGCCGTTTGTTTGATAGAAGCGGTCACTGCATTAATACCTGCTAAACATTGACCAAATTCATCATGTAATTCGCGGGCAATATAACGGTGATCTTCCTCCTGAATATTGAGCAGTTTCAAGGCCAATTGTTTATTGTCAGCAATCACTTGTTCTTGGTTACTTGCCAGCTGGTTAATCGTCTCGCTGGTGCGTTTCCATTCGTTAATATCGAAAGAGGGCAGTCGGGTATTTAAGTGGCCATCACGCATTTTTTCTAAGCCGGTCACGATAATTTGAGCCGGTTTTAACATACGATTAATGGTGATATAGACCAAAATGGATACAGCGAAAATACTGACAAATAATACACCGATGACCGCGCGGAGATTGTTCCAAGCACGTCCGGTTTCTATACGTGTATTTAAGGTAACGACGATGGAACCGTAGGTCATGGCATTAAATGAAAACACTTTTTTAACTTCAAAATTTGGCGAAAAAAGCTGCTGATATAAGCTGCCGAACCAAACCGGCCAGGTACGTTCAGCTTCTGTGATTTGTTGACATAAATTCCTGCTGCGTTTATCAGAACGCGATAAAAACTGAATGCAAGAACCAGACAGATTATTGATGTCAGGCCATAAGTCTGTATTAGGAAAAGTGCTTGCAAAATCATTGCGAGCAAACATTTGTAACATTTGTGTTTTTACTTGAGTTTCGATACTTGTAGCAGTGAAGTTAGCTTCAGTTTTAGCCTGTTTATCTGTTTGGTACAACACATAAATGGCACTTGAGATTAGGCTAATGACGGCAATCAATAGAATTCTAGAAAACAGGTGTATTTTTAAATTCATTGTACTATTAACGCCTAAAGCTGAGTGATGGATAGTGTAGGTCTTATAGGGACTGATGAAAAGATGATAAACACTGAGAGTGATATATGCCCGACAAGGTTCAGGTTCAGATGTTCAGTGTGATGTGCTGGTGGAAATGGTTTTAAACGCATTAACATGATGACTCAAAACGTTTTATCAGCACTCAGATTTTTGATTACGAAAACAGGTTTCTTATGGATAGCTTATCACTCTGTGGAGCGTTATATAAAGGCACAATATTCCACCGATTATTTTAGAGAAAGAACCATTATTATGACTTTATTTGGACTACAGTGGGCTTCACCATTAGCCTTGTATTTATTACCACTTGTCGTTTTGCCGTGGTTTACGCGTTCGCAAGAGAAGACGATTGTGTGGAGTAAATTTGTTCCTGTCGATCCCTTATCTAATGTGATTGGTTTGGCTTTTAAGACATTAACATCCCTTGTCTTAGCCTGTTTAATCCTCTCTTTAGCAGGACCTTATCTGCCAGAGAAAAAGGTTGATCGTATTGGCGAAGGGGCTGAGGTGGTTGTGTTAGTTGATCGTAGTCGCAGTATGGACAATGCTTTTGCGATTAAAGGTCAATTATTAATGGTCAGCGTAGGCAAGTCTGATAGTAAACGACGGGTAGCTAAGAAGTATTTACAAGAGTTTATTGATAAACGGCCTGATGATCGTTTTGGCTTTGTATTATTTAGTGATAAAGCCTTGGACTTGTTGCCTTTGACCTATAACAAACAAACGATCCGAGCCACAGTGGATGCCAGCGCTATAGGAAAAGGCTTATCTGAAACCAATATTGCCATGGCACTGGTATTGATGTTTTTACTCTTACTAGCTCATGTTTATACCGCGTGGGGCGTTAGAAAAGCACATGAGTAGTGCAGATTCTATATGATGTGATGTATTAGCCGAGATGAAGTGTCATGTTTCTGTGAATTTAATTATCACTATTTTAAGTGAATTCGGAAAAAATAGAATAACAATGATTTATCGATAATCTTGCAATGAGCAGGAAATATGCCCGACAAGATTCAGGTTAAGATGTTCAGCAGGGTAAGTTGGTGGAGATGATTTTAACGCATCAACATGATTACTCAAAAAGAAAAAATGATTTGAAACGTTTTATCAGTAACCAGTTGTGCAACATTATTTAAATGGATAATATTTTAGCAATGACCTTAGACAAAGAACCATTATTATGACTTTATTTGGACTACAGTGGGCTTCACCATTAGCCTTGTATTTATTACCACTTGTCGTTTTGCCGTGGTTTACGCGTTCGCAAGAGAAGACGATTGTGTGGAGTAAATT
>JBLIKM010000132.1:0-5018 GCA_047636295.1 Methylophagaceae bacterium | reverse complement strand
TGCCATGACTGAAGTAGGCATTGATATATCTGAGCAAGAATCCATTCGCGTTAATGGCGAAATGCTGGAATGGGCAGATTTACTCGTCACTTTATGTGATAACGCCGAAGAACAATGCCCTGTCATCAATCCTCACACTATAAAATTACATTTACCTCTGCCTGATCCCGCCAAAAAGAAAGGTTCAGATGAAGAAATTCAAGCTGAGTTTCGTGAAGCACGAGAAAAAATTAAACAACGTGTTAGTTATTTACTAGAGCAAATAAATTAAGGCTTTAAAACCTTAATGATTAGCACATAATTTATTTGGCAACCGCAATATACTCTTGTCATTGGGCTTTTTAATTAGCAATTTATTATGTATCGTAGGCTCTGCAAGCCCAGTCTCTAAAGCTATATCCGCCACCTTCAACTGAATTAAACTATTTCCACTGACTTTTTTAGCCATTGATTTTGCTTGAGTGGCATGTTCTGCCAAATCTGCCTCATTCTTGATCGTATCAAAATCTAGTAGCCTTACCGCGCCGATCGATAAACATACTAATGGGAAAAAAGCACTCTTGCCATGGCGATCTTGTGCGGTAATACCCTGCTCTATTAGATGTTTATGAGAGTATAAATCAGGCTGATGTTCGGTGAATGTTGCCAAAATGTCATGACATCGTTTCTGCCAATCCTCACTTTCAAATAAGATAATAAAATCATCGCCACCGACATGGCCTACAAAATCCAACTCTGGATTAACATGCGCGGTTAATATATTCGCTGTTTTATTAATAACTTTGTCACCTTTGCCATAACCATAAATATCGTTATAGGGCTTAAAATTATCCAAATCAAAATAACAGATCACGGCATCACGACCTTGATTAATAATCTCCGTCGTTTGCTCACTAATCGGCACATTACCTGGTAAGCCACTTAAAGGATTGGCATGGCGTGCCATGGTAATTTGTAAATCGGTAATTTGTTTGAGCAGATCCATCAGACTACCCACACCGCTATACTGATTATTTTCTGTGATAATAAACATACCGTGTTGTAACGATGTATCTTGACTCGTAATACGCTGACTTAAATTTTTAAGTGATAAGGCAACATCAGCAATGGTGGGATTGGCATCCATAAATAAATGAATCTGTTTTCTACCATGCAGTTCACGCCCATAACGGCTTGCATATAGAGTCATGAGCTCGTCACGCCACACCATACCAGCCACCGAGTTATCCTTATTAATAACCGGCAAAGCAATAAGAGCTGCAGCCCGCTGAAAACGTTCCCCAACCTCCTTCACATCATCATGCGTCATGACCGGTGTTATAGATGTTAACAAGCTAGAGACCAAAGTATTTGCTCTAGATGCACTAGACCTAAACATTGAGATTGTTTTTCTTTTTGAAAACAGCTCTTCGGCGATATTACGTTGTGGCTGGATAGCAGGCCGACCAAAATAATAACCTTGGATAAACTCAATATTCATTTCATCAACAGTACGATATTCTTCTCGTACCTCAATACCCTCACCAACGATTCGGCAATTAATGCCCCTAGCTATATCCACCATAGATTGTACAAATTGTCGTTTATGTCGATCTTGATGAATATTTTGCATAAAATGACGGTCAAGTTTAACAAATTCAGGTCTAATTTCTGACCAAGTACGTAAACCAGAATACCCTGCACCTAAATCATCAATCGCGATCGAAAACCCCATTTCACGATAGTGTTCAGTCGCTTTACGCATTAAATCATAATCATCAATCGGATATTGCTCAGTCAGTTCAATGACCACTTTACCGGCAGATAAGCCTGCTTTTTTGATAAAGGCCAGCGTTAAACCATGTTGATAATCTTGTTGTAACAACACTTCAGGGATAGTGTTGATAAATAGCTTCGCATCCAATTTAAATAAACCGAATTGGCTAATCGCTACTTCTCGACACAATAAATCAAGCTCAGCAAGGCGACCATGTCGACTAGCGGCATCGAATAAATTAATTGGCGAATGCAATGGGCTATCTGAAGGCCCTCGAATCAGCGCCTCATAACCATATATTTTATTTTCTTTTATTGAAACAATAGGTTGAAACATCGGCGTCAGCTTAGCATTTCGCAATATATCGTCGAGTGACTGATATTGAATATATTCTTCTTTAGTCATGACTTAGTCCGATTTTAAATTATTTGCTTGAAAAAAAACCCCATTTAAATCAATAAATGGGGCTCTTCCTTAAGCTGTAGTGTTTTTAGTATTTAGAACTTTGCTTTTAAATCTAATTGGAAGCGATTTCTGTCACGAGTATCATTACCAGCGTTATCTTCAGTGATGAAGTAAGTCGCACCTAAATCAAAGTTTCCATCAATTTTGTAACCGGCTTTCAAGATGTGACCATCTGAATCAGAAACAAAGTCGCTATTTGCAAAATTGGCATTAACGGCATTGATACCTAAATCACGGTATTCATAGCTTGTTTTGAAATCACCAAATTTCGCTTTAGCGCCTAGAGAGAAAGCATTGTCATCGTCACCAGCTGCATCAGCATTATTGTTCGTTACATAGCTACCGAAAGCTGTTAACGGTGTGCCTGGAATTGGTGTTTCACCAAACAATTCATACATGCGTTCTTCATCGTTAACTGAGTTTGCATTTTCAAAACCAAAATATGAGAGACCAAATTTAGTTTTGTCTTTTTTGCCCATTTTTACAGCAAACTGTGCATGAACAAGGTGCGAATCTTCAGTGAATGATAAGTTGCCGTTATCTTCAAGGACGTAATAACCAACAGATGGGGTTAATGTAAAGCCATCCATTTTAAAATCAGAAGTGACGGCAACACCTTCAGGGTTTGTATCGCCATCCCAGATTACGTCGTTAACTTTAACCCATGGCTGTTTCATTTTACCGAAGATAAAGTTTGTGTCGCCACCTAATGCTGTAGGAGCGAAGTCGATATACGCTAAATCCCAACCCACATCTCTGCTTTCGAAGTTATTAGATAATGTTTGGTTTGTAGACGTTGCATCACCTGTTGTAGAAACAATACGGAAACCTGCTTTAGTTTGTTCGTTGATGTCAGCATAAGCGCCTACACGCGCACGAACACGTAAGCGGTTAGCCGTTTCACCAGCGCCATCTGTATTGTTAGTATCTTCATAACGGAAACGAACGTCACCTTTAAGCTTGACTTTTTCAGCCCAAGCTAAATTTTTCAAGCTTGACTCATTTGCTTCTGCTTTATCAGCACTAATTTTTACTGATTCAACATATTCAGCATCTGCTTTAGAAGCATTACTTAGTAAGTCATAGTTTTCAGAAGTAATGGTACCTTGGTCACGCAGAACCTTAAGTAAGTCCATCATTGCATCGTTGTTTGCTTGTGCTGGTAATACTGCTGCGCCAAATAATGCACCAGCAATTAAAAGTGAAGGTGTTTTAAGTTTCAAGGGAATGTCCTTTTGGTAGTTTATGAAAAATTGTCCGGAACCCTGTCCGAGTCCGCTCACAATAACCATTAAATGTTTCAAAAATATGACGATGGTGAAATTATTTGCAATTGCGAGACAAGGTTTAATTATTGTTGTTTTATTGCAACATTGATATCCAATGTAATTGCACCTTGAAAAGTTACGGTTTTGGCACAATCTATCTCTGTATAAAGAATCAACACCCAAAGCTTCGAATGAAAGCAGTCAAAACTCCGCAAGCTCTTTAGTGTTGTCATAAATGCTTTGTCATCCTGAAAGGAAAAAGAATGTTTCGCTCTTTATTTATATTATTTCTGCTGGTACCCCTGATTGAGATTTATTTCTTAATTAAGGTCGGCTCACTGATTGGGGCTGGCTGGACGGTATTTGCTGTTGTTGGCACAGCGTTACTTGGCGCAGGCTTACTACGTATACAAGGTTTAAGTACATTAAAACGGGCACAGGTCTCCATGGCTCATGGCCAAGTACCTGCTGTTGCAATGTTAGAAGGTGTTGCGTTGGCGATTAGTGGATTTTTATTGCTCACCCCAGGATTTTTTACCGATACTTTAGGGTTTCTTTTGTTAATTCCAGTACTTCGGCAATCACTTATCAAGCGGATGTTGAAAAACAGTCAGTTTTTCTATCGTGGGCAAGCATCACGTAGCCATAATGATTATAGGGAATCGAACATTATCGAAGGCGAGATTGTTGACGAAGACTCAGATAAACACCTCAAATAATTTTCGTACCACACCCCTTGAAGTTTATTTTTACAACCCCATATTTGTGATTCATAATTTTTTTGTTAGACATTTTTGAGGTTATATAAATGAATATTCGTCCCCTTCATGATCGGGTAGTTGTACGTCGTACAGAAGAAGAAACAATGAGCGCCGGTGGTATCGTGCTTCCTGGTAGTGCCACTGAAAAACCAGCGCAAGGTACCATTGTTGCAGCTGGTCATGGAAAAATCACTGATGCTGGTGATGTCCGAGCAATGGACGTTAAAGTTGGCGACAAGATTTTGTTCGGCAAATACGCGGGTACCGAAATCAAAGTCGATGGCGAAGAATTATTAGTCATGCGTGAAGATGACATCGTCGCTGTAATCGAAGAGTAAGTAACTATAAAAACATCGTCATTCCCATAACTTAGCTAACGAGGTTTCATGCTGAAAACATCTCTCGTATTCAGCAATTTGGATTACCCCTTACACACGGTGGGAATGACATCAAGCTAACTTAGATCAAACCTCGAGTTGGTTGATTTAAGATTTACACATATTTAAAGAGGAATAAACATGGCTGCTAAAGAAGTCAAATTTGGAGCGGATGCTCGCCAATTGATGATCAATGGCGTGAACACCTTAGCTGATGCAGTAAAAGTTACTTTAGGGCCCAAAGGTCGTAACGTAATTTTAGATAAAAGCTACGGCGCACCAACGATTACTAAAGATGGTGTTTCTGTTGCTAAAGAAATCGAATTAGAAAATAAATTCGAAAACATGGGCGCGCAAATGGTTAAAGAAGTAGCATCGAACACTTCTGACA